>JAHFUH010000739.1 GCA_023265215.1 Acidobacteriota bacterium | reverse complement strand
ATCGCGTGTGAACTTTCCGGTGTGATAAAGCAATGCAACGATACTGTCGCCCAGAGCCAGAAAGGCGGCAACGGATGGAACAATAAAGAAAGCCACACGCCGCATGGCCCCATTCAATCTCTGGCGCAGTGAGGCCGCGATGCTGTCTCCCGTTCCGGTCTGGCTTGCCATTTCAGGCAGTTCGGCATTTGAGACCGACATTCCGAAAAGGCTCACGGGCAGCAGATAAATTGTCTGAGCATACGCGAGCGCGGCGACGGCTCCCGCGTTGGGCAACAGGCTTGCCAACGTCACATCCACGTAACTGCTTACCTGGTTGACTCCACGGCTTGCGATGCCCGGGATGAAATTGCGGATGACGGTTCGGACATTTAAAGACACGGTATCAAGCTGGAATCTGAACCGTCCCGCCAGCCGCAGAACGGAAGGGAACTGAACGCCGAACTGCAGAATGCTTCCGGCTACGGATCCCCATGCTACGATTTCGGCGAATGGAAAAGGTGTCCGCGTGCCTCCAAATGCGATGAGCGCGGCAATCATGGCCACATTCCAAAGAACCGGAGCGGCGTAAGGAAGGAAAAAGCGCCTGTGGCTGTTGAGTATCCCGAGGCACCACGCGGAGAGCACGAGGGTTCCGACGCCCGGGAACAGGATTCGCACCATCCGGATCGTCGATTCCCGCTTCAGACCCTCGAAGCCGGGCGCGATGATGTCGATCAGATACGGAGTGCCCAGCACGCCCGCCAGCACAAGCACCGCCATAGCCAGAGCGAGAATTGAGCCGATTACCCGGGCGACGCGATCGGCTTCCTCCTTCTGGCCGGTGGCCAGAAGGTTGGCGTATACGGGGATGAACGAGGAAGATAACGCTCCCTCGCCGAACAGGTTCTGGAGCAGGTTTGGAATCTTCAGTGCGGCTTTGAATGCATCGGCCGCGTCCGAGTTTCCGAAATAATGAGCAAAAATGCGCTCTCTTACCAGGCCGATGATTCGACTGAACAGAATCCCTGCACCCACGCGGACCGCGTTGCGGCTCGATGTCCTTTGTTTCAAAGGAACGGTTTCTTTCATCGGTTTTGGCCGGGAGTCTCCAGCAGCATCGTCAGCGCAGCTTGAGGGTGGAAAGGGCGATCAGCGCCAGAATGCCGGCTGCAATCCAAAGCCGGATGACCACCTTGGTTTCGGCCAGTCCTTTGTGCTGCATTTGATGGTGCAACGGCGCCCGTAGGAAAAGGCGTCGGCCCAGCCATTTTATCCCTATTTTGTCCTGTATCTGTGAACTGACCGCCTCGGCTACAAAAAGCCCGCCCAATATTACAAAGAGCATTTCCTGCTTCAATACCACCGAGAGCACCGCCATGCATCCGCCAATGGCGAGGGCCCCTGTGTCTCCCATGAACACTTGTGCAGGGTAGGCATTGAACCACAGGAACCCGATCCCCGCGCCCGCGAAGGCAGAGGCGAAGACCGTGAGTTCGGCGGCTCCCGGAAAGAACGGGTAGTTCAAATATGGAGCCCACCGGGCATTTCCCAGGAGGTATCCGAATACTCCGAGCACTCCGAGCACGAACACGGAAGGGACGATCGCAAGCCCGTCAAGTCCATCCGTGATGTTGACTGCATTCCCGACGCCAAGCACAAAAAAGAATACGATAGGAAAGTAGATCCACGGCGAATCAAAAAGAGGCGCCTTCATGAATGGAACATAGAAGGTGCTCATCTGGCCTGGTGGCAGCGGAGAAAAAGGACTTGCAAGGTAAGCCACCAGAGCGACGGCAAAAGCCGCCTGGAGCACCAGTTTTTTCGATTCCGAAAGGCCGTGGTCTCCGGACTTGGCGCGCGTCTTGGCTTTGTCGTCCAGGAATCCGATAAAGCCAAACCACGCCAATCCCAAAAGAACTGCCAGCAGGTAGCCGTTTGCGAGGTTGCACCAGAGCAGGCAGGAAACGAAGACGCAGCCCGTAACGATCGCCCCTCCCATCGCGGGTGTTCCGGCTTTGTCGGAGGCGGATGCAACGCCGGTGTCGCGCCACTGGTCTACAAGTCCCTTCCGGTGGAGATACCGGATAAAAATCGGCGTAGCGACCAGAGTAAGGATGATGGCGGTCAGGGCGGCCGCGATTGCCCTCGCGGAGATATACTCAACGAGGCGAAGTGAGGAAAACAACTCGAAGCGAGGATGAAGGAACCTTCCAAGAAAATAGATCATTGAGCCATTCTCTTTTCTTTTTTCCCGGAAACGGATTCCATGAGTTGCCGGTACGCCGCCTTTATCTCAAACTGCGGTGCAAAATCGGTCGACGTCAGAATGAACTTGGGAACCTGCGCCTCCAGAACTTCCAGGTGGCGAATCTGTCCGCGATCGACCAGGTAATAGAGACCGCGAAGCACCGCTGCCCGTACCTTCCAGAATCTGGTATCCCATAATCCCAGGAGTGCCGGCAATGCATCGTACTCCCGGCCGATTTTGCCCAGGGCTTCCGCTGCGGCAACGCTGACGTCGATCGTGGAGTCGGTTAACAGCAGCAACAAGGCATCGATGAACCTATCGGGAGACGAGAGTCTGCCGCCGAAAAAGGCTGTCGCACGCGCAGCCTCCGCCCGGACTTCATAATAGGGATCCGTCATCCCCGTGAGAAGCGCTTCTTCAAGTTCGGGAGATATCTCGCTTAATCGAATGAGTGCGGAGATCACATTCCGCCGGATAAACCCGACCTGCTCGAAATCGCCGCCAAAAACTCTCTTCAGAGGCGATGCGGGCTTCCTGTCGTTGAACAACGTAAGCAGGGCAGC
>JAHFUH010000738.1 GCA_023265215.1 Acidobacteriota bacterium | reverse complement strand
AGAAAGACCCGAGGTATTGCTTAAAGAAATTAAAGAAACAGGGGCAAAACAAGTTATTCAGAGACTTTGGGGAAAGCCAGCCTGGAATAATTTAACTGCAAAAATCTCTTCAGGTGAAAACGCATGGATTGATGTTGCTATTGCACTACAAACAGATTCGGATGCCGGATCCGGATCTGAGCTTCATGACGCCTTGTTCGCAGCTCTAAGTAATAATTCAGCTTATGTGCTACGTATGTTGGAAATTGAAGAGAATCAATCTACTCGTTCTTATTTGATATCTAACATGTGCGGAGGGCGCTCCGATCCATCTTCAACATACCAGGAAGCCATAACTGAATTCATAACTGTCAGAAAATCCATAGAAAATGTCCAGGAAAAAGACCTCCAGCTAAAAAGAAAACTATGCCTCGAAAAGTTACAGGAAGGAGAAAAGCACTTAAAGAACTTTTTTGGAATAACAGATTAATGAGACTTTCGAAAGGCTCGTGAGGAGTGGAGTTTCGGGAGTTCGGGGGACAGCATATCAGTGCGGCCGGGCAAGGTCGTATAATCCAGCGGGTGTGAAGCCCGCCCCGGAAGGTTGGCCAGCCACCGGGTAGCGAGTCCTTGGAGGCTGCATGGTAACATGCAGTTTTAAGCGTAGGACAGCGAGCAGATAGGCCGTAAGCCGAAAGGTTGAAGGGATTGAGCCTCGTAATTGTCGCGATGGGAAGGACGACGCTTTTAGTATGGCGGAAGTCAACACGGGCATCACCGATTCAAGGCAAGGTGTTTCCTGCTTCCTCGGGGTCTGAGACCATGGCATGTTTGACATTATGATTATACGGCAACCCGGGAGGCCCTGTGCCTCTCTCGAAGAGAGAGTATGCCTGACAACTGAAGAGGGAGGAAGGCAAATGCGGCACAGGGAGTCGGATAGCCTCGTAGTACCGATGAAGGCGGGTAATGCTGCTGGAGGAAAGGAGGCTACACATGGGAGCGCGGAGTGAGGAAACATCGGCCGTTCACAGTAGCGGAGAACCGGTGGCAACAAAACTGCACCGCATAGCGGAGAAGGCCCGTAAAGAGCCGGGATTCAAGTTCACCAGTCTGTTTCATCTGATGGACGAGGAACTGTTACGGGGATGCTTTATGCGACTGAGAAAGGATGCAGCCGCAGGCATCGACACCATGACCAAGGATAAATACGCCGAGAATCTGGATGCGAATCTGTCGGATCTGATCGGTCGGTTGCACCGGATGGCGTATAAACCACAACCTGTCCGGCGAAAATACATACCAAAACCGGGCAGTACCAAACAACGTCCTCTGGGAATACCAAGTTTTGAAGATAAACTTGTCCAGGCGGGTCTCGTGCGGATCATGGAATCAGTCTATGAGCAGGATTTCATATCAGATTCGTATGGGTTTCGGCCAAATCGAAGCTGCCATGATGCACTCAGGGCATTGAGTGAGGCGGTGGAAAACAACCCGACCAATCACATTGTCGAGGCGGATATCAAAGGCTTTTTCGATAATGTGAATCAGGAATGGCTGATGAAATTTCTGGCGCACCGGATAGAGGACAAGAGAATTCAGCGAATGGTAAAGCGGTTTCTCAGGGCCGGAGTATATGAGGATGGAAACGTCACGGTCAGTGACGAGGGGACCCCGCAAGGCGGGGTTATTTCGCCGCTACTGGCGAATATCTATCTGCATTATGCTCTTGATCTCTGGTTTGAGAAGGTTTTTCGCAAGAGTTGTGAAGGATATGTCAGGCTCATCCGCTATGCGGATGATTTCGTTGTTTGCTTTCGGTATAAAGCGGAAGCGGAACGGTTCCGGGAGGAGCTGGGGAAACGGCTGGGCAAATTTGGACTTGAAGTGGAGCCGACGAAGACCAAAGTGATGGAGTTTGGCAGGTTTGCCGTCCACAACGCGAAGCGAAGAGGGAGAAGAGCCGCGGCGTTCGATTTTCTGGGTCTAACTCACTATTGCGGAACGAGAAAGGATGGCACGGGGTTTCGGATGAAGCGGGTGACAGCCCGAAAGAAGTTTATCGCCAAGCTGAAGATCTTCAAAGAATGGCTGAAAAAGGCCAGGATATTGAAAAACAGAGAACTTTGGAAGATAGTCAAAGCCAAATTGCAAGGCCACTACAACTACTACGGTGTAAGCGACAATCTGCGAGGAATCGCCAGGTTTGGCAGGCAAGTTGAGAAGCTGCTGTTTAAATGGCTGAACCGTAGGGGAAAGAGGAATTGCATCAATTGGGAAAAGTTCGAAGAAATGCTGCGGCGGTTTCCTTTACCGAAACCTCGGATCAGGGTCAGTATGTTTAACTTTGTCTGTAAATGACTATGTGGGGAGCCGTGTGCGTAAATAGCGCAAGCACGGTTCTGAGAGGGGCCGGCGACAACAGCGAGCAACGTAAAACAGACGGTCACGCAGTAGCCGCGTGCGGCGAGACGTCACTAAAGACTTGATTTGTAATGCATTGTTGTTTCACTGGAGAAGCTGGTCTACTCGCCATTTTCCAACAATAAAATACGCCAGGCCGGCATGTTATTTCACCGTTGGGATCCAGACACTCCTTGACAATAGTGTCATTAATGATACTATTTATACATGAAGCCGTTAAATGATTTGCTGGATCAACTCAAAAGCAGCCCGGAGAATATCCGTTTTACAGATCTTTGCAAAATCTGTGAACATTATTTTGGTCCTGCGCGGCAATCTGGCTCCAGTCATCGAATATACAAAACACCTTGGCAGGGTGACCAGAGGGTGAATATTCAAAACCATAAAGGTAA
>JAHFUH010000737.1 GCA_023265215.1 Acidobacteriota bacterium | reverse complement strand
AATCGATGTTGCCCGGCGCGAAAATAGTCGGGATGCCCTTCTCAAGCGAGGCCTTGCACCGATCTGCTCCTCCGCTGAATAAGCCCTGGCAGAGAAAATCTCCGACCTCAATCAACGACAGATTTATTGCAACGGAGATCTCCTGCTCCCGGACGGTTTCATCCATGGCAACTCCGCCGATTCCCTGAGTATGAAACACCATGACTTCAAATCCTCTCTGCTCGAGGGATTTGCGAATTGCTCCACAGGTTTTTTCCGTCGTACCGAGGGTTGATAATGCAATCATGGGTTTACCGGAAGCCACAGAGGATTTGTATCCGTGAGCCATGCCGGCAAGTGCTAGGGCGCTATTTTGAAAAACGCGACGAGTGACGGCATTCAGGCCCGCGACATCGCATATCGAAGGCACCATCATAATATCTTTGGTTCCCACAAACGGTCTTGTCATGCCGGAGGCCATGGTCGAAACCATCACTTTGGGCAGGCCAAACGGGAAGCTTCGCATCACCGCCGTCGCCACATCCGTGCCCAAAGATCCGCCGACTCCGATGATTCCACTTAGCGCGGCCTTCTGATGTAATGCCTGAGCGCATTTGATGGCACCTGCCGTCATGATCTCCAGGCATTTGGCTTCGTGGTTTAGAGCGCGAACCTCAGGCATTGTCTTTCCCAATGCCGCTGCAATCTGATCCGGAGTGATTTCGGCGCTCCCCGCTGCAACGCTGCGGACGCTGGGATCCAGGTGATAGACCTCCAAACCGCAATCCTCGAGGCATGTTCTGACAAACTGGGCTTCCATTGCTTTGGTGTCCAGCGTAATGATCATCAATACTTTTGGCCTGTCACCCATACACCCCCCCGATAATATCGTTAGCGAGCTACCATCGGGGTCGGTATCGGGGTCGGCTTTTTAACTGGTTTGACCCCGATACCGATACCGACTCCGACCCCGAACAGCTCAATAATCGATAAGACCTCTGATCAAACCTTTTCTCTGCTGTACGCCAGCGCTGCGGCAACCGCAGCGGCAACCTTTTTCTTGTCTACAGAGCGACAAGGAAGCTTCTGCTGCAATGTCTCCTCTCGCCCTGCAATCCGTTTCATGTCGTCGATCAGCGCCGTTTCACTCTCGATAAACAGGGTATCCAGATCGCCCTTGATGAAACGCTCATTCTCCATGACGGCACGGTGAAATAGGATATTGCTTTTAACTCCTCCGATGACATATTCGAACAGGGCTCGCCGCATTCTTTCGATGGCTTCGTTCCGATCCCTTCCCCACACAATCAGCTTCGATATCATCGGATCGTAAAAAGGCGGTATGGTGGACGACTCATAAATTCCGCTGTCCACGCGTATTCCTGCGCCTCCGGGAGGTCGATGTCCATTGATTTTGCCCGGCGTGGGAACAAAGTCGTTCAAAGGGTCTTCTGCATTGATCCGGCATTCTATTGCGCTGCCGCAGATCAGGACATCCTCCTGCCGGCAACCGAGCGGGAGTCCCGAAGCAATCCGTATCTGCTCCTTCACTATATCAATCCCGGTGACCATCTCGGTAACCGGATGCTCCACCTGGACCCGGGCGTTTACTTCGAGAAAATAAAACTCCCCTTCTGAAAAAAGGAACTCCACCGTTCCCGCCCCTTCATATTTCACCCAGCCGGCGGCTTCGGTTGCAATCCGACCCATTTTGGCGCGCAGTTCTGAAGTGAGCACTGTTGAGGGGGATTCCTCGATCAGCTTCTGATGCCTGCGCTGGATTGAGCATTCACGCTCACCCAGGTGGATAACATTTCCTTTTGAATCCGCCAGAACCTGGAATTCAATATGGCGCGGATTGGACAGATATTTCTCGATATAGACATCCCGGATGCCGAAGGTCGTCCCTGCGATTGCCTGTGCGTGTTCCAGTGCCTGCGCCAGCGCTTCTTCAGTTTCTACGATCGTCATCCCGATTCCGCCGCCGCCTCCCGATGGCTTGAGAATTATCGGGTATCCGATTTCCAAGGCTATTTCTCTAGCCTGCTCATATCCCGCTGCACATTCATTCGCGCCCGGCACGACGGGAATTCCGGCTTTTTGCATCTCACGCCTGGCGGCTACTTTATCTCCCATCAACCTGAGCACGCGGCTGGACGGCCCGATGAATCGGATCCCTTCGCGCTCACAGGCGGAAGCGAACTCCGGATTCTCGGCCAGAAAGCCGTAGCCTGGATGAATTGCATCACAACCGCTTTGCCTTGCCCTCTCAATAATCGCAGAAATATTAAGATAGCTTTGGCTTGCCGCGGCAGGACCGATCCGATGGGACTCATCCGCGTATTTTGTAAACAGCGCGTCTTTATCAGCATCGGAGAATACGGCGACGGAAGCAATCCCCATTTCACGGCAGGCTCTCATGACGCGAACGGCTATTTCACCGCGATTGGCTATGAGGATTTTTTTAATCATGCTATACCACCACCATCAGGACATTCTCCGCTTCAACAATTTCGCCTTCCTTCGCCAGAATCTCTTTTACAATCCCGCTTCGGGGCGAATGGATGGGCCTGCGCATTTTCATCGCCTCGATCACGGCAACCAGAGCTCCCTTATCTATTGGGTCTCCAATCTTCACTTCCAGCGAAAGCACTAGGCCCGCCATACCGGAAATCACGGCGCCTTCAGGCAACTTTTTTGATTTATCCGGTGCGGACGCATTAAGCACTTCAACCGCGCTATTTCTAAGCGGCGAGATCCTGACGGTATACACGTCGCCATCCACATCCACGCTGAACTCCGCGGGGAAATCCTGGCC
>JAHFUH010000736.1 GCA_023265215.1 Acidobacteriota bacterium | reverse complement strand
CTACATGAAGGCTCCAAGAAGCCTCAGGGGGGCAAAACCCCGATCCTGTCTACACGAGTGGTTTCCTTAGGGGGGGGCGGAGGCGCAAGCGCAGGCACACCGGTTGTGCTATCTGGAGGCTCAGTCACCGCGCCACGGGGGCAGGGAGTGGCTCAAGTTACGATTGCGCCCACTCCCGCTGCCGGCGGAAGCCGCGGTACAGGACAAACGGCACAAGCAACTGCTCCTGGCGCACAGGCAGCACAACCGATCCAGCAGCTGCTTCAGCAGTTACAGCAAGGAATACAGCAGGGGATGCAGCAGATTCAGCAGCCTCCCAACCGGGGAGGGAACGCGATTCGAACTCCATTTGGCGACATGGCTCGGCCGAATCCGTAAGTTTTTCCGGGGCAACCGGTCCCCATGCAGTTTAAGTTTTTCAAACGCGAATGGAAAACAGCCATTCGCATTTGCTCAACAACGGCTTTCCCAATTAGGCTTGTATTGCAGTCGGGCAAAGGAAGCCAATTTGCAGGGATGCGTCTCCGATGCATCCCAATCGGTTTCGCACTTTATCGTTAGAGATATTTCGCAGGGACTCTCTAAGAGAGGAAGTTACATGGTCATGAGTATGCACAAATCCTGGAGCGCCACAGCTGTAATTTTAGCTGCTTTGCTGATATGCAGCATATCCTCGGCAGCATGGTCTCCCCAGCAGCCGGGGCAAACGAATACTCAGCAACAAGAGGAAAGAAGACGGACGTTTGATCGCTTGACCAGGCAGATTCAGGAACAATCTCAACAGGGGGCCAAGCAACCGCCCGGGATCGCGCCACAGCAGCCTCAACCTGGGGCCATAGTCCCAGCCCAAATACCTGGTTCAGTTCCTGCGACCATACCATCCGTCAGCTCCTATCAGTCAGCCAGGGCAAATATACAGCTGAACTATGACAATGCGGATCTCTATGATTTTATCAACCAGATCGCACAAACATTGAAACTCACGCCGATTATCATTGATCCGGAAGTGAAAGGGACGGTTACCATCCAGAGCACTGCGCCCATGTCCTCGGACGAAGTGCTGCCGCTATTCAATCTGATATTAAAGAACAACAATGCCGCGCTGATCAAACAGGGCGACATTTATCAGATTGTTCCGATCTCTTCCGCGTTGAAGAAGGGCGTCGACATTATTATTGAACATGCGCCTTCCGATGCCGGTGCCAAACCCGAAGAAGGGTCGGCGAAATCCGGGAACGAACCAACAAGCTCCACTGCAAAACCTGTCGCCCCAACCGCGCAGGCTCAGACTAACGCCAAATCGGCTCCGTCCAACCCCAGGAACCAGGCATCGGGAGCGGATGATTCCAGAGTCCCGCGTCTGGCCACGCATGTGATTCGCGTCGACTTCATTCCGGTCAAGGACTTGATTGAGCCCATCAAAATATTTATGACGGAAGGCGGGATCATCATGCCTTATGAACGGTCCAATACGCTTGTCCTTACGGACTACAGCGACAGTATCGCGAGGATCATCCAGATCATCCGAATGCTGGACAACAGTTTCCTGGATCCCGATCTGGTCGAAATGATCAAGGTAAAGAACAATGCCTCATCCGATATTGCGGATGACCTGAAAAAGGTCTTTGGTTCCGGCACCAAAGACTCCTCGACCGGAACCCAGTTTATTTCGCTGGATCGCCTGAATGCCATTTTCGTGATGGCGAGTTCCAAGCGAGCTCTCTCGGAAGTCAAGCGCTATATTGACATCCTCGATTCGACCAGCGGGAAAAATATTCAAACTTTCAGCTATGTGGTTCAGAACTCGACTGCATCCAATATCGCAATGATGATCTCGGCTTTATATGGAGAGGGGGATTCATCTACAGGAACTTCCGGCGGAGCTGCGGGAGGAACAGGAGGAGCTGCGGGAGGGGTTACTGGAGGACCCGGAGGCACCAGAGGGAACGCGGCCGGAGCCAATGCCCGCGGCGCTGCCGGCGGAGGATTTGGAAACACGAATTCAGCTTTCGGCGGAGGCATGGCCGCACAGGGCAACAATTCTGGTTTTCAGGGAGGTTCGAATCAATCCGGAATGGGCGGAAACTATTTTGGTGGAAGCTCATTCGGAAGCGGCCAGTCTTTGGGTGTGTCCCTCAACCAGCGCCCAACCATCACTACGCAGGTTTTGCGCGGAGGCGCTTTTGCCGGCCTGCAAGATGTGATTCGCATGGTGGTGGACGATGTGAACAATACCCTGATTTTCAAAGCCACGCCGGCAGATTACGCCAACATACTGGAAACAATTAAACAGATGGATGTTCTGCCCCGTCAGGCAATCATCGATGCGCGCATATTCGAGATCGACCTAAACGACGACCTGAGTTACGGAGTGGCCGGAATGCTGCAGGGCAAAACAGCCGATCAACACCTTACAACTGGCGGTACCACAGCAACAGACACTAACGGTGCACCAACCACTCCCCTTTTATCAGCCTCGACTTTCGCCTTTGTTGGCAGCTCGCGAGAAATCTTGCTTAGGTTGGATGCATTAAGAACGAAAACCAAGGTGAGAATACTTGAAGCGCCCTCCATTCTTGCGCTTGACGGCACGGAAGCTAAAATCGTAGTCGGCGCGGAAGTAGCTTACCCGGGCGGCACTTATTATCAATCGGTGGGTGGCACGTCAACCAGCGTTCAATACCGGGACACGGGTATATCACTTCTGGTCTTGCCCCGCATTTCCGCTTCCGGATCCGTAACGCTGGATCTCGCCGGTGAGATCAGCAGCCCCGGAACTGCCAATAGCTTTGGCCCAAG
>JAHFUH010000735.1 GCA_023265215.1 Acidobacteriota bacterium | reverse complement strand
CTGACCTCAACCATTAAATGTGCTTATTTTGGGTTCAGATCAGGCGTCGCTACGCGACGCACTCAAGTTTGTCCCTTTTGTTGTAAGTATGTAGATATATATTGACATACGCAATACATTGGGTTATTTTGTTCTCCTAGTTCCGAGGAGGACAACGATGCCAAACAATCCCCGCGATGATCTCATCGATATCCTAGAAGCGGTTTCAAGGGCACAATTGAATACTCTTCGCCGGCTGCGCCGCTCGGCGCGCCAAGCCGGCCTGCCTGTCGGCGCAAAATCCCCCAAGAGTATGTCGCAAGTAGACATGGCATATGACATACTCCGAGGCGCTGGCCGCCCGATGCACATTTCCGATATTATGTCCCTCGTCGCCAAACGTCATGGAGTGACGCTCGACAGGGAATCCATCGTTTCGGCGATCACAAAGCGTGTCGCGCGCAAGGACCGCTTCATGCGCACTGGTCCCAACATGTTTTCTGCACTGCCCGAAATTGAGAGGTGACCCATGACGCTGCTCCCCCGCTTGTGCGAGGTGCTGGGCGGCTGGAAGCATTGTTTTAGAGATCATCGGACATTCCGTCGGGCCAAGGAACACGCCTTGGCCCTGCTTGTATGTCTCGGCCGCCGTACGATCAGCCGTTCGATTTGTGTGCTTGGACGGCAGTTTCGGAATTGGACTCCGGAATACCGGTTGTTCTCCAAATGCCGCTGGAAACCACATTCCTTGTTCGATGTCATTCTTGGGCAGATGCCGGAACTGTTGAGCCCAACTCAGCCTCTGGTTGTAGCACTGGACGACACGATCTGCCACAAGACTGGGAAACGAATACGCTCGGCCAAGACGTTGCGCGACCCTCTCTCTCCGCCCTTTCACCCTAATCTTTGCCACGCCTTGCGTTTTCTCCAGGCAGTCATGTTGATATGGCCGCGGGAAAGAATAGGAGCGGCACGCGCCATTCCTGTCGCCTTCGACCTGGCTCCGCCGGTGCCAAAACCTAAGCGGCCACGTAAACCTGGGAAGCGAGCAAGCAAGAAGGATTGGGCGGCCTATGCCCGGGCTTGCCGTGTCTATCGGAAAGATTTGAAAAACCTTCGGACAGTACAGCAAAAAGAGGGACTCAGCGCACAGGGTGCAAGGTTGCTCAATGGACTCCGCGAGCGGTGCAATAAAATCAAAGCATGGAAAGACAAAATCTTGTGGGGCGTTGTCGACACCAGCTTCTGCAACCGAACGGTCTTTAGCCTCCTCGATCCTCGTATTGTGCTGATTGGAAGAGTTCGCAAGGATATTCGTCTTTATGGCCCCGTAAAGCCGGAATCCCAGGCCCCGAAAGGTAGAGGCAGAAGAGTGTCTTACGGCGCCGTTCTTCCAACGCCCGAACAACTGCGGCAGGATCCAGACACTGCTTGGGAGAAGTGCTCCATCTTTGCAGCCGGCAAGAAACACCAGTTGAACTACAAGACAATCGCCCCAGTTTTTTGGCGTAGCGGCGCAGGAACGCGCCCTCTTCGACTTATCGTCATCCGCCCATTGCGCTATCGAGCTCACGGACACACGCTCTATCGAGACCCAGCTTATCTTCTCGTCAGTGATCCCAATGTTCCTATTGTTGAGGCTCTGCAAGCTTATTTTTATCGCTGGGAGATCGAAGTCGATCATAAGGACGAGAAAAATCTGTTGGGAGTAGGACAAGCACAGGTATGGAATGATACTTCGGTTGAGCGCCAGCCTGCCTTTCACGTTGCTTCCTACGCCGCTTTGCTTTTGGCATCTATAAAAGCCTATGGGATGAACGACGCCTCGGCGGCCGGACGACTCCCGCTTTGGCGCGAACATAAGCCCCCTGCACGTCTGAGCGTCGCCCATATGATCGCCAATCTCCGGACAGAGATTGAAGAGTATGAAATGATTCAAGCAGGCAGAATACGTGCGAAAAAAGGAGCTGAATTTCTTGCCGATGCCATGAACGGGCACTTCGGCAAGAAATTCCCCATCACTGTAAGAGCAATTATGAACAATGCCTGGACATGAAGAAATGCTTAACACTTCACCCCGCTCACGCTGATAGTCTCTCCTTAAAAGGGACAAACTTGAGACCCCGAGCTGACGCTCGGGGCTATTCACTGCCGGCGCTTCGCGCCTCGATTTCGATTTTTTCTCACGACCTAAGGGTTCGCGCAAAAATAAGTTTACATTCTGGCGCGAGCGCCGGGCGGGCAGATGCAAGGCGCCGCGACGCAGGCGATGTGGTTCATCTCCGAGTAGCGGCAACGCAGCAGATGCCCGCCCGGCGCCGCGCCCCGCAGGGCTGCCGGCTCTCAGAATTGCAATATTCTATTCCACTTCCTAACATGATTATAAAACCTGAGAGTCGGCAGCAGAATGTAAAGTTATTCTTGCGCGAGCCCTAAGGGACGCAGCCTGGATGCCCGCTTGTCCCATCCTCCTGGGGGCTTCATATGCCTGCTTTGCCGGTGGAACGTCTGTTTTCTTTGCGGCCGGGTATCCGCGAAAAATCATGCAGACCAAAACGAGTCGCTTGCAAAAACGGCTTACTCCAGGATTGTTCGTTTAAGGAGTTTTCTTGGGGCCCCAGATGCCGACGTATTTTTCATTCAGCAGCATCTTGGCTATGTAGAGAATCTGTCCTTCGTGAAATTCGAAGTGCGTCAGAGCCTTGGAAAGTGCCGACATTACTGTTCCATCAACTTCCTGAATCCGCCTTGGAGAGTGCAATGAATCCGGTTGTATGTGGGAGATGACATCTTCGACAGCACTGCCGAGGTCTGTAAGCTT
>JAHFUH010000214.1 GCA_023265215.1 Acidobacteriota bacterium | reverse complement strand
AATACAGGGCAAGCGACGAGACCGTGCGGGCGGGCAATCATGTGGCGCTCAGGATTGAGGTGTCCTTGAAGCCCAAAATGCACGTCTACGCCCCTGGAGTGCAAGGCAGCTACATCCCTGTCCAGTGGCAGATGGCTGAAGGCGCATGGAAGGCCTCGACGCCTCAGTGGCCGGCATCGGAGAATATGCATCTGAAGGTGCTCAATGAAACCCTGCCGGTGTATAAAAACAGATTTGTAGTTACCCGGGATGTTGTCCTCTCTCAGCAGAAGGAGTTGGCAGCGGCCGCGGGAGGTGGAAAAGAGATGACCTTGGAAGGCACATTTCGCTACCAGGCGTGTGATGACAAGGTATGTTATCTGCCTGCGAACATTCCGCTGAAGTGGAACCTTCGCGTGGGAGAATTGGAAATGCAGCGCGTCCCGGAAACGTTAAGACGGCGCAAATAGCCTGGTGCACCTGCGCGTGGTTTTAAAATGTGAGGATCTTCCAGCCTCCTTTAATGAGGTCTGTCAGCGGCTTGCCCATGTATTTCACTTCGATCCCGAGTTTGCGGAGCTGATCCGTGACGCCATAGGAATCCGCACAGGCAAGGCAGGCCTGCACCTTGACCCCGTCATTTATCATGCCCTTGATTTCCGCCTGCAGATCCTTGTCGCCGGCGAGAAGCCGGGCTGAAGGTCCCCACACGATCAAGGTCACCTCGTCAAACCACTTCTGCTTTTTGGCATTGTCCGTATACATGAAACAGACACGGTGCGCGACTTCGGGATCGCTGCTGCTCCATATAACCGCAAGCCGGCTGTTTGGAGAAGTTATTTCCTGTCCACGAACCGAACCGATAAAACCGAATATCGAAGTCGCAAGTGCAAAACACAGAACTATACTTGCCTTTTTCATGAAGTGCCTCCATCTCTGCAATACTGTAATACTAATGCTCCGACATGCACCAATCCCAGGTCTTCTGGGCATAAGCGAGCACCTGCTCGTCGGTGCGGAAATCCTGAGGGCCGCAATCATCGTAATGTATCATCTCGGCAAGGCTCCGCAATTCCTTGGGATTCGGAGGGGCAGCCGGATATCCAAGCACCATCATGTCATAGATGGAAAGAGATTCCGGAAATCCGATAATATTTCTTATTTCCTGCTCCGCTTCGGGACGTGACGCGGCTGAATACCACTGGGACGCCAGGCCCAAGGATGCCGCTGCCAGATGCAGATAGAGAAATGCGCTTGCCATGCTGGAGCAATAGATACTTGTGACCAGAGGGTTTTTCTCCGTTGGATGGCCGGGCAATCCTATTTTTGCCCTCCAGTCCGTGAGAAGAATGATAAACACCGGTGCATCACGGAAGCTCCCCTGGGAAGCAGCCGGGATTTTATCTCCAGCCTTAATATTCGTGATAGGAGGAGCATGCCTGTCGAGAGCTTTAACAATTGCATCCTTTACTTCTTTCTTTTTTACTGCAAGGAATTCCCATGGTTGAGTATGAAATCCGGAAGGCGCCCATCGCGCGATTTCAATGATCTTCTCGATGCATCCTTCAGGGAGAGGATCCGGTTTGAATTTGCGGAATGTCCGTCGCGTTTTCACGAGATCAAGAAGATGATCGTATTCCTGCTGCGGCATCAGAATACCTCCTCTTTCCAGACCCTGTCGGGTCCTTCAAAATGCTGTCAGCTGTTCTTTGAATCAGAGCCTTTATTATAGGAGGCCAAATCTGTAATCGGAAGTACCTATCGGGTGCAAACGGAAGTGAGAGTCAAAAATGCAAACGGTACAACTCTGGGAACGCCGACGAGACGCAAATGCCGCATGGTTTTTCAGTTTTTAGGCCCGGAGGGCCGGCAGTAAATAGCCCCGAGCGTCAGCTCGGGGTGGGAGCGATAGACAATAAGAGGCCTGAAGGGCCGGCACAACAGACGAAGTGCCGCGCCTTCGGCGCTCATTTTATATTTAATCCTATCCCGGCCTAACGGCCGGGCCTATTCACTGCCGGCCCTTCGGGCCTAAAACCCCACGGCATTGACTCGCACTTCCGTTTGCGCTTGTACCTGTCCAGTGATTTGGGAATTCGCGTCTGCGCAGAGTTCCGAAAGTATCGACGGCAATATTAATTTCAAATCCCGTGACTCAGGGACTCAAACTGCCCGGCAAGCGCTTCGATCGTCATGTTGACCGCGATCCGATCATGCGGAATCAAAGCGTACTTCCATGGCTTGCCGCCGCAGGTGACGGAATGGGAGCTGGCTTGTTCGCACCATCTGTTCGCTGCGTCCTGCTTGGCCAGCACCTCTTCATCTTTCATGCGGCCGGCTGCCTTCGGTTCGAGCATGTAAATGGTGGAACCTGTCTCGGCAACGAAGTCCGGCTGATACTCGGAATGATCGGCGCCGGATTTGTAGAAAATCTGAAATTGACCCTTCGCCGGTTTGAACCATCGTATCGCCTCGCGATCAAGTATGACCGCAAGAATACGTTCCGGTTCCGATTGAAACTTCTGAACAGGATAAAGGCATCGCTTGAATCCACCGAATAGATACTTCGCCATGTTCGATTTGTCAGCGGGCGAGACATGGAAATCCAAAGGCTTTTCTGAAATCGTGTAGGCGGTAGGTTTCAGTTCGCTGAAGCTCTTCTTTATGACCACTTCATATCCCGCCGCCTCTTCCCAATGATGCAGCTGCATTTGAGCATGGATGAATCGGGCAATCTCGCGCTGGTGGAGGCGAAGCACTTTGCGAGCATCTTCCTCCGAAAGGTATGTCCTGAAGTGAGCGACAGTCTGGGAAGCAAGTTCATAGAGAAGATCTGCATGGTTGTCATAGGAAATATCGTCAAAGTCAATCAGGCCGCTCACTATGTAATCTTCCAGGCGAGCTTCTTCAATGCCTGCTTTCCCGAGACCGACCACTTCGCTTTCCCCTGTGCGCAGATACTGGACCCAGAGTTCTTCCGAGGGGGGCTGATATCGGAGCGTTTCCAATTCCAAATCGAACGGCTTGAATCCGGAACGAACTTCTCCCGTCGGGACCACCAGGATGCGGGGAATATCGATGGTCTGTTCGATCACCAGATCCGCAGCCTTTGATACAATCGCGGCCACGTCCGGGCTTATGCCGGGCAACGCAGGTTGTACCGCACGATACCGTTCATTGACTTCGCGGGTCATCTCCGCCCTTATGTCGGGTTTGTTCAAATAGGATACCGCCGGCAATCGCGTGGGCTGATTCTCCAACTCGCGAATGACCTGGTATGCGATATGCGCGATCTTTTCCTCCTCCGGAGTCTGGAACGCCGGCTGGTCATTGCCGGTTGCGATTTCTGTGTTTGCAGCGGCAAGAGCCGGCCTGATATTGAACATGTTTACAAGAGTGGATGGTGCGATCACCGTCCTGGTCTTTTCCCTCAAATCCTCATCTGCAAGCACTATGGTTTGCAGGTGGATCTTCGATTCCGGCCGGTTGGCTTCGTCGACAATCTCCTGAAAGCGATCGTGAGCTACGATGTTGAGCCTGTCGACCGTGGCCACACCTGTGCGTTTGCCGTAGGGCAGACGCAATCCGCGCCCAATGGACTGTTCAATCAGAGTGCGCGCATTGGCTGCGCGCAACGGAACGATTGTGTAGAGGTTGGTGACGTCCCAGCCTTCTTTCAGCATATTGACATGGATGACGATTTCCGTGGGTTCATCGGCATGCTCCACCTTGAGCAGCCTTGCCACCATTTCATCTTCTTCCGCCCCTGTCTTGCTGGAATCCACCTGGATTACCTTTTCGCGATACCGCCCTTCGAAGAAATCGTCACGCTGAATCAGCTGGATCAGCTGTCCGGCGTGCGTTATATCGCGCGCAATCACGAGGAGGAACGGTTTGACGATTTCGTTTCCGGTCTCCCTGGCGTATGTTTCCAGTTCCACTTTTGTCTGCTCGTGCAGGCGGACGCCGTCCTCCAGTTTCAGCCGCTCCAGTTCTTCCGTGGACATGCCTGCCGGATTGAAATTCTTGCGCGTCACGACTGCCGGCTCTTTGACGAAGCCATCTTCCATCGCCTTGCCGAGCGGATAATCCAATATCACGTTCTTGAAATAGACAGGGCCCCTGCCGGTTTCCACAAAAGGAGTGGCGGTCAATTCCAATCCCAGGATCGGCTTCAGCTCGTTGATGGCGCGCACTCCTGCCGATGCCCGGTAGCGATGCGATTCGTCCATCAGCAGCACCAGATCGGGCAAGCCTGCCAGATATTCGAAATAGCTTTCGCCGATATATTCCGAGAGTCGCTTGATACGAGGAGACTTGCCGCCCCGAACCTCCGAATTGATTTTGGAGATGTTGAATATATTCACTTTGCAGCGCACAAGTTCACCGAACATGATACGAGCTTTGGAATCGTAATTATCTCCCGTGATGATCTCGGGAGCGTCGGTGGCAAACTCGGCGATGCCTTTGAAAACGTACTTGGGCGTCCCGGGAGTAAAATCGGTGATGAGCTTGTTGTAGATCGTGAGATTGGGCGCCAGCACGAAGAAATTGTTGATGCCGTGCGCCAGGTGCAGATAGCTGATAAACGCGCCCATAAGCCGGGTCTTCCCAACACCGGTCGCGAGAGCGAAGCAGAAGGACGGGAATTCCCGTTCGAAATCGGATACGGCTGGGAATTCGCTGTGAACAGCATTCAGCGCTGCTACCGGTTCCGCACCCTTGGCCGGTCTGGCAATTTCGGTGATCCGATCAAGTATTTCAAGAGATCGGCGCTGTGGCGGGCGCAGGCTGAGGCGGCCCGCGATGGCATTCACATGACGGTTCATTATTATTTTTGCCCCGGCGTTTTCCTTGGATTGATGCGCATTACATTTTTACCGTCGCCGACAATCAAACATGTGCCGGTTTGCTCGGCTTCCTTGCGCGCACGTTTGCCTGCTCGTTTCAACGCATGGATTGCGTCACGCAGTAAAGGATCGCGTGCCTGGTCAATCGGCTTTTTATTCATTTCTCTCTCCCCAATCCAATAACACGGGTTTGCCGCCGGAATTGTCGTAATAGGCCCACGAATCGGCCAGCTTGCGATAGATATTGTTGAAATTGCGCAATCCTGCCGCAAAACGCCTGCGGATGTTTTGTTCCGGTACGTCATGTCCACCCTGACGAACGCGTTCACGTACGCGGGCGATCGCAAACTCCGGTGAAGGCAGAGACAGGAAGATCAGCGTTACGTGATATCCGGCTGCCCGCCACTTTGCGATGTTTCGTGCGTAGATATACCCGGCCAGCGTGGTTTCGAAGGCGAAACTCTCACCTTTTAGGACATGCTCCTGAATCGCCTGCAGCATGAGCCTGCCTGCTTTTACACCGGCAAGAGCCGGATCAAAAGGGGAAAGACCAGCCGCAATCAAATCCGCATTGACGAAGATCGGACATCCCGCTTCGTTCGGCAGGAATTCGAGCGCAAAGGTCGTCTTTCCGGCGCCGTTCGGCCCGGCAATAATTACAATCCGCTTTTCTTTAGGCAGACGGCCGTTGCGTTTCACAATTATGCCCCTTCTTCAAAGAAGCTTTGCTGGCCCGGTTTTGCCGGCGCTTTCGGCAGGTTCTCCACTTTGAGGCTGTAATCATCCTTGCCCCACTCGCAGCGGGAAAGGACGGCTTTGGGTATCTTCTTGATCGTGAGATTTCCGTATCCTTCATGCTTGCCGCGAAAGGCGCTGCACATTACGAGCAGCGAACGGTCTCCACCAACCTCATCGCTCAACTGCTGCAGCTGGTCGTGACTGAGGGTTGCGGTTGTGACATAGATGAAATCGCGTTCTGTGGAGTGTCCATGCTGCCAGTAGATGGTCTCGCTCGGCGCGTAAATAAAGCCTTCAAGCTTGCAGACCGCTTCGGCCAGCATAGCAGCATTGAATTCCTTGCTGACGACCCAGTTTTCCCATTTATCTTTTTCCAGCAGGGAAGGGGCAAGCCGGTAATACCGGAATCCTCCTCCGCCTTTCCATCCGACCGTCTCCGTGATTCCGCCGGGATCGGTCCCGTCGACAACCTTCTTCATGCGGGGAATGATGTGCGTGTGGCAATGCTCCCCCAACTCAACCATGATCCATCTCCGCCCCATTTTGTGGGCTACTGCGCCGGTCGTGCCTGATCCGGCGAAAGAGTCGAGAACAAGGTCTCCAGGGTTGGTGCATATGCTTATGATTCGTTGAATAAGGTCTTCGGGTTTTGGCGTTTCAAATGCACCTATCTCGGTTCCAAAAAGTTGGCGGTGATGAGCCTTAGTCTGGCGAGTTGTGTCCAAGTCAGTCCATATTGATTGCCATGGCCGAGATGGTGAATCTGGAGCATATTCGCGTGTATAGGGAACCCAGATGGTTTGATCAGCTTTTTCTCTCTGCTTCCATATGATTTCATCTGCTTCAAGCATCCGGAATACTTCGGATTTACCCACTGCCCAGCAAGCTTCTCTGCCATCGTCGTGCAGGGGCAAAATCTCTGTGCCGTCGGGGGCTTTGATGGGAAAGAACATCGAAGGTCGGTCACTGCGAAGACTATGCTTGCCGTTTTTCTTTAACAAACGATCACGATATGGGTGATTCGAATTCTCATCAGGTATGTGATAAGCATCCAGGATAGAAAGATCCGCTCTCTGTCGGAATTTTGTGCCATCTGGGTTCCGGGTATAACAGAGCACATACTCATGATCCGGGGTTATGGGAACTTTATTGTCGTTCGGACTATCAACTTTCTTCCAGATGAACGAAGTGATGAAACAGTTCCGTCCGAATAGTTCATCGCTAAGCATCTTCAAATAGTGGGCTTCGTTATCATCGATCGACATCCAAAGTGAGCCGTCTTGAGACAGCAACCGCCATATTATCTCCAGCCGGTTGCGAATTAGCGACAACCAAAGCGAATGCTCGACTCCGTCTTCATAATGATCAAATGCGCTGCCTGTGTTGTATGGAGGATCTATGTATATGCACTTGACCTTCCCCGTAAACTCCTGTTCCAGTGCTTTCAACGCAAGAAGGTTGTCCCCGAATATCAGGCGGTTGTCGAAAAGGTCATGGTCAGTCACACGATGCTGCGCGTGATAGGACCTGTCCGGCTCTTCGAGCAAAATGCGAGGTTCCAGCCTCGGCCGGTTCTCCTTCCCAATCCACGTCAACTCCAGCTTCTGTTTATTCTGAACCATAATTCTCTTGAGAACGGCGAAGCCCTTGGAGTGCGCAAGCTTGGCTGGGCGCTACGCGACCCAGCCAAGCTGCCGCAGTGCGTCCCGTAGGGACGCCATGATAATAGCCCGGCACTTCAGTGCCGGGACTCATTGATAATAACATTCCTAGTCCCGTAGGGACGACTGAGCTATCGATCCTCTATGGCTTCCAACCGTCCCTACGGGACTCCTTTTATTCTTCTCACCCGGATCCCGGCACTAAAGTGCCGGGCTATTTTCGCTGCGTCCCTACGGGACGCCCACGGCAGCAGCCGCCTGAAAAATGCATAAACTCCAGGGCGGCAGCAAGCTTGCGCACTCCAAGGCTTCGCTTCCTGTCACTGCGCCGGTTGTTTACCAGCTTGCAATTCTGGAACATGTCACAATTTGTGATATGTTCCGAATTTCTTCTCGAATAAATTTGAAATCGGATCATATCAGATTCCAACCGATGCGGAACAGAAACTGAGAGGAGACATTCTGCACCAGCTTCCCCGCAGTTTCCGTGATCAATTGGTCTCTCTGCCGATCGACTTCGTCCTGCGCATCGAACGGCTGATTATGGCCGCAGATCAGGCCGCGACAATCACGGACACCTGGCCGCGCTCCTTATGCGAAGGTGTGACACGGATCTCAACGTCATTGCCAAGGGCCGCGAGGAACTCGATAAGCCGTTCGGTGGAAAAACTTCCGGAACGGTTGCGCATGAGTAAGGGAACGTGTGGCTGCTTGATGCCGCGGATTTCAGCGGCTTGCACTTGAGTCAGGTTGCGTTCCTTGACGATGCTGTAAATCTGCAATGTCAGGCGCGCCTTCAACAATTCCTGCTCAGCATTGGGCAGGCCCAGGTCCTTGAACACATTGCCGCTACTTTTCTCGGACCGGATTTTCATTTTCATGCACTTTATTATAAATGAGCCAATTGCAAAACCCGAAAAAGTGACATATTTCCACTTGAAAGCGTTCCCCGTGGCCCATTTTCCCAGCAAACGGTTATTTATTTCTTGAGCCGCTTGAGTGCCCAGAAAAGGAAATCAACCTTTAGTCCGGACGGACCGTCGGAGCAGGAAAAGGGGGGATTTTTGGTGAGACCGAACGGAGTCTGCGCTTTGC
>JAHFUH010000002.1 GCA_023265215.1 Acidobacteriota bacterium | reverse complement strand
GTCCGGATACGTTATTTCGCGCGAAGGCGCTGAGAAGCTCCTTCGACTCCTTCCTTGTCGAGGTCCCGTGGATCTATGGATAAATCACCAGTTCGGAGTTCTGGATGTACGCGCGACAAGACGGTCTATCATCAGCCAGCGACGCGATGTTAGCTCCACCAACTCATATTCAATACTTCCCGCGCTCACGAAAATTGGCGCTATCACCAGTGAAGGGGCATCCTTGTTTCACGTTCGCCTAAGTGAGCGGCCTGTGTTTGCATTTGGGCCGGGAGGCTCTGGCCTTTCATCACTTGCATTGGCCCTGTCCATGCTCGGATACAGATGCTGCAGTGATCTTCAAGCGCTTCCAGGTCCTGAACACGAGATGCTACTTGCTGGAAGAGGTGATCGAGTTTTTGATGCATATGTGAACATCAGGTCTTTGGCAGGGGAAGCCCAGGCTCTCAGAGAGCGTTATCCTCAGGCTAAATTCATTATCACCACTAGCATGACTGGAATTGCAGATGACAGCGATTTGAATATTCTAGACGATCTTAATGGTGCTGATATTGCTATTCTTCATTTAGAGGCATCCAATAAATGGCAGGTTGTTTGCGAACACCTTAGATGTGCACCGCCCGCTTGTTCTTTCCCTGAGTTAGCTGACCTTGGACAAAGACAACTCCTCAACGGAACTATTGAAGCGGACGGGGTCATGAGCTGCGAGATTCCTAAACGTGATAAGTCTCCATGGATTGTTGAGCCACGTCAGTGGTGGCAAGGCATTCATTCCGTCCCGGTAGAAGGGGGATCATCGATCGCTGCAACTCCCATTAGAGTCAGCGACTTTTTAAATATTCTTGACACAAAACGTTGGCTTCTGCGAGACGATACCTTCACGGACAACCTGGCGTTGTTTCGTCCCTCAAACATCGAGATCCTTTCTGGGCTCGGGGCTGCACTCAGTATCAGAAGGGAATCCCTAGGTGTTCGAGAATATAGCGCTGCATCTTTAACCAGTCGCGACCGATACATATTCGGAAGATTTGAGGCAATCATTAAGGCGTCGAATGTACCCGGTGTGGTTTCCGGGTTTTTTCTCCATCGCGATTCACCAAGGCAGGAAATTGATATCGAGATTATGGGAAATCGAACAGATCGTCTCTTGGTCAATGTCTTTTACAATCCTGGTGGCGAGGGCGCGAAGTTTGACTATGGATATAGAGGTGCGGCAAGCTATATCGACCTTGGTTTTGACGCGTCAGAGTCTGAACATCAATTCGCAATAGAATGGGGGCCGTGCGAGATTCGCTGGTTCGTTGACAATCGTCTGATTCATAGGCGCGCTGAGTGGGAACCCACGCCCATTCCCCACCTTCCAATGGCCCTCCATGTAAACGCTTGGCCACCTCGCTCCAAAGAACTTGCTGGTCGGCTGAATAGCCGACTACTCCCAACAACCACTTTTATTAGATCGATTACATTGGAAGCGAATCGACATCGGAAATCGCTATCATTATGAATATTCTCTCCTATAACCCCGGCCATGACGGTGCGATCGCCTACCTGAAGGATGCTCATTTACTGTTTTCTATTGAGGCAGAGAAGAACTCGAACTACCGATACTCGCCTATATCCAGTCATGACGTGTTTAACGTTCTTGGCGAACTTGACGAAGTGCCCGACGTTATTTGTACCGGCGGTTGGTGGCCACGCGAGGAGCACTTACTCGGGTCGCATGCTCACGTCGGGTACCGTGGCGTGATGAAGAGCGAAGTCATCGTAGACAGACGGCACCTATTAGGAAGGCCAGTCCACTATTTCTCGTCTTCTCATGAGCGGTCGCACTTACTTTGCGCTTTCGGCATGTCAAGTCTACCGAAAGGCACTCCATGCTATGCGTTGATGTGGGAAGGCGCGATCGGCGCATTCTACGAGATTGATTCTGAGCTGAACATAATGCTGCTGGACGATGTCCTGAATGAGCCGGGGAATCGCTATGCCTCGATCTATGGCTTGGCCGACCCAACCTTTCCGAAGAATGCGCTCTTTTCCCGCTTCTCAGACGCAGGGAAGCTCATGGCCTTGGCTTCATTTTCACATCGCAGCACGCCTGCAGCAGAAGAGAAACAACTGATGGACTTTCTATTGAGCTCCACACATGTCCAACTGAGTCTGTACGAAGATCTTGCGCATTCGCGATACTACAACGTGGGGGTGGATGATCCAGAATTTCGCAACTTCGCAGGTATTTTTAGCGACAAGATTTTCGATATCTTTTATCAATTCTTGAAAGCGAACATGAAGAAAAGAATGCCGCTAATCATCGCAGGTGGATGTGGCCTGAATTGCGACTGGAATACCAAGTGGAAGGAGTCGAGCCTTTTTTCCGAGATCTTTGTGCCGCCTGTTGCAAACGATTCAGGTTCTGCGATCGGGACAGCGATCGACGCTCAGTTCCACTACACCGGGAACCCCAAAATCGATTGGAATGTCTATTCAGGACTTGATTTCATTACAAACGGGTCTTTCGATATTGTGCGGTATGATCTCTACGAGGCTAATGATGAAATGATTGCTGATATGTTGGCTAATGACCTCATTCTTGCGTGGGTGAGTGGCAAATATGAAATAGGTCCACGTGCTTTGGGCAACCGTTCAATTCTTGCCGCACCATTCCTAGAAAGTACAAGAACACGGCTGAATGAGATCAAGCAGCGCGAGCAATTCCGTCCGATTGCGCCTGTTTGCTTGGAAGAAGATGCTGCGCGATGGTTTGGTTGCAACCATGCGAGTCCGCATATGCTATATACGTATGT
>JAHFUH010000734.1 GCA_023265215.1 Acidobacteriota bacterium | reverse complement strand
GGGAGTCTTTGGGGTCCGCGTAGGTGTCGGTTTCCCACTCGAAAATGGCGCCGTCAGCAAGCATCTTTTCCAGAACCGGGGCGAAAAAGTTCCTGCTCAGCGTGTCTACGACATCAGACGGAGCGTCCGGCTTTATTTTGTAGATTCCGACATGGACATACGCATTCTCCCACACTCCCGTATGCCAGTTGTAATAGCGGCTGACGAGAATGCTCGCCGGCGGGGCCGCGGCTCCGGTTGGAGAGGGGGCGGCGGTTATGCCCGCCTTTTTGAATTGGTCGAGCACGCTCTGCATCTTTGCCTTGGACAGCGTCAACCAAAAAGTATCGTGCAGTGGATTTTCGTCGAATCCATAGGCAGCAATAGTTCCATCAGAAATGGTCCGGTTCAGGATTTTCCGGGCGGCCGCGGATTGATTCTCTCTGGCCTTCCACTCGGTGCGGGGAATATTCCAAACCGCAATGTAGGAATACATCGGAGGCTTTTCTTTGAACTTGGCCGTTTGGGCGCCAGACGGCACTGCCCAAATGGCGGCCATCGCCAGGACGATCAATCCCGAGAAAACTCCCCACAGCTTCTTATCTCTCATGTTTCGCCTTCCTCTATTCCGAAAAAAATCCCGCGTTCCGAAATGCCTAATCCGTTAAATGCGTCGTAATGCGTGGACACCCACTGTTTGAAAAATTATCTGCAATGGACACCCATTATCTATTTTAAAGATATGCAGTGGGTGTCCATGGATTTTCATGGATTTTTCGGCACTGATATTCGCCTTGTATCGCATGACCCCAAAGCCATTACAGAACGTATTTGCGAATTGAGCTCTACGAGCCGCTGCCAATTCGACTGCGCTGGTTGCACGGATGAAGACGAGAATATATTACAGATTTCTCGGAATTACATTGATTTTAAAGGATTTCAGCTACTAAGAAATTAAGTGTTAAGAAGCCTTTAGGGGGAATTTGTCCTACGCAATCCTAAAGAGGCCGCCCATTGTTTCTATCCGCAGTGGAAACGATTCAGCGATTTCGGGCCAATCCTTGGCTTTTTCAGCAGAGTCTCCACAGGCCACTCGAAGATCCAACGCTGAAAATGCTCTACTGCAATGAAATCCGGTGGGAATAGGGCATATACGAGCAAATCATCTATCCGCGTGCTGTCTGTTTTCTTTCGTTAGAACCCTTCATGGACAAAATAATCGAATAAATTTAAAAAAAGTTTGACATTAATTTTAAAGCGCAGATACGGTGGAGTTGTGCTGATCAGTTGGCCTGATGGTGAATTTCCCGAATTAATAATGATGCGAGCGGGCTGGAGCTCCAAAAACAACCAGCCGGGACTGGCGAAGCTTTGCCCAACCTTAAGACAATCGGCAAAGACACAAAAACAATTGTCTTCGACACAAAGACAATCGTCTCGATGGAAAGAAAATCGGCAACGACACGAAGACAATCGTCTCCGACACGAAACAATCGGCAAAGACGCAAAGGCAATCGGCAACGAGGCAAAACGATCGTCTCGGCTATAAGAAGATTGTCTCAAGCTTAAAAACAATTGTCTTCGTTACTTTGACGATTTCTCCGACCCAAAAACAATCGGCAAAGCAACAAAGACAATTGTCAAAGCCGAAAATCAACTCATTTTTCGACTAATACAATCTTCTTTGTGTCAAAGACGATTGTCTTCGTGCCTTTGCCGATTGTTTCGTGTCTTTGCCGATTATCTTTGGCATCGAGACGGTCTTCTTTAACGCGCAGACAACATTCGAAGCCCCGGAGACAATTTTCACGGCTGTCGGAAGATGTTCTTTACGACCGAGACGATTGTTTTCTTCATCGAGACAATCTTCTTTGGAACCAAAACGCTTTTCTCAGGTGCGGAAACGATCCTCTTCGCAGCTGAACCGATTTCTCCATTACGGAGAAGACCGTCGGCGAAGCGCTGACGATGTTCGTTAAACACCAAACAAATCATCTAAAGCGCTGAACAGCTCGTTACCATGGCCGGAGCCGTCGTCACCGGCCTTACCAACAACCCCGCTTTTCCAGCTCCAACCGTCGACCTGAAGGCCGTGCAGGCTGCTGCCGATGAACTCAATGCGGCTTTGGTTGCACAGGCTGGCGGAGGGGCGGCAGCAACGGCGGAAAAGAGAAATAAAAAGGAAGCTCTTATGTCGCTTCTGCGCAAGCTGAAGCACTACGTTGAGGATAACTGCGGGAACGACCCCGCGGTTCTGATTTCCAGCGGCTTCCATGCCGCGGCGACCACTCGCAATCGTTCGCTCCTTGCCAACCTCTCAATCCTCAGCGTCGATCTCGGCAACAGTACCGAGCTGGTGCTGAAAGTCACCCCCATTGCAAGCGCGAAGTGCTACGAAGTCAGGTCGGCAGCGATGGGCGCCGGCAACGTGCCGGGCTCATGGCAAAACGCCGGCTTGTTCACCTCCTCGCGCATAACCATCGCAGACCTCGTTCCTGGAACAATCTATGTATTTCAGGTGGGCGCAGTCGGCGCCACCGGTTATACCGACTGGAGCAATCCGGTGTCGCGCATGTGCGCGTAGGTCCGGTTGATGGCTCGGGGCCGGATATCGATTTCGATGCCGGCCCCGATGTTTTTTAAATAACAAATCACCAATCGCCAATAAGCAATAACCAATTCTTTCCCGGAGCGTTGCTTATTTCACAAAAGAATTTGTTATTGGCGATTGGTGATTGGCGATTTGTTATTTTTGGGGAGTGGGAACGGGGGAGGATTTTAACGTGCGCGTACTGAATCCATCGGGAGTGGAGATCGATCTCCCA
>JAHFUH010000213.1 GCA_023265215.1 Acidobacteriota bacterium | reverse complement strand
ATCTATAGGTCCCGGCACTGAAGTGCCGGGCTAGGATCACGGTGTCCCTACGGGACACATCTGGTATCACAACTGAATCCGTATTAGCCCCAAATTACGGGTAGGGATCAGGAGTCCTGAAGTTAGTTTTTGGGATTCCAAAATGAAGTCAATGAATTATTATCCAAAGATTTACTGTCGTCAGTCCCCGAAGGGCCCCGAAGGGAGATGGGATGCAATATAAGCGAATCGCGATATTGTTTTTTGCATTTATTCCGGTTTTTGCCTGGGCTGTTACTCCCCAGTTCTGGGAAGATTTTTCGCAGGAAGATTTGTTGCAGGGAAGTTTGGATCACGTTTCTCTTTCATCGGACGGCAAACTGTTCATTGCCCCTGCCTATGACCTATTTTTCGATACAGGCCAATCTTACATATTTTCGGTTGTTCGAGATAAAAACGGGAATCTCTATGTCGGGACAGGGGATGGAGGGAAAGTCTTTAAGGTTGATCCAAACGGGAAGGGGACTCTCTATTTTCAATCCAAAGAGCTGAACGTTTTTTCCATGGCGATTGATTCTTCCGATACGCTTTATGTGGGGACTTCGCCTGACGGCAAAGTGTATAAGGTGACCGGTCCGAATCAGGCTTCCGAGTACTGCAATCCGGATGAGAAATACATCTGGTCGATGGTCTTTGATGCTGCCGACAATCTCTATGTTGGAACAGGTCCAAGCGGCATTATTTTCAAGATCGATAAGACAGGCAAGAAATCTTCTTTTTACACCTGCGCAGACAATAGTGCCGTAAGTCTTTTCCGTGAAAGCAATGGAAATCTCCTTGCCGGCACCTCTCCGGGCGGTCTGGTGATTGAAATCACTCCTGAAGGGAAAGGCTTTGCCTTAATGGACTCGCCACTGGAAGAGGTGCACGCTTTCACTGTGGATCGCTTTGGAACTATTTATGCAATCGCTTCATCATCCCGGGATTTTTCAAAAACGCCTCAGGCAAAAACAAAACCCTTATCCGCTTCGCCAACGCTTAATCCTGTCGTTACCGTAACCATCGATTCAATCGCCGGCCTTGCCGATAAAGTCGATGAAAAGAAAGGAAAAACAAGCGCGCCCGGCGGCGAAAAGGATTCGACTGGGTATAAATCCGCAGTGTACGCGCTAACCAGGGATGGCGCGGTGGAAACGATTTATACTTCGAATAGCCAAATGGCCTACGATCTGATCGTGCGTGGCGATGGATCCCTTTTGCTTGCAACCGGCCCGAAAGGGCGGCTGCTTTCTATCGATGCGGCCAAGCAAGTTACTGTGGTATCGGATTCTCCGGAAGAAGATATGACCCTGTTGGTGGCGGCGGGAGATATTACTTATGTAGCCGGAAGTAACCAGGGCAAGATCTATCGATTGCAGAACCAGAAAGCACAATCGGGTGCATTTGAATCGAAAGCGCTGGATGCAAAGATCGTTGCTTCCTGGGGCAAAATATCGTGGCGTGCGCCTAACAGCGCAGAGACAAGCGTTGCTATATCCACCCGGTCTGGAAATACAGAAAAAGCGGACAATTCCTGGAGCCCCTGGAGCGATTCCTACGGTATGCCGGGACAACAAATCACTAGTCCCCGGGCCCGGTATTTGCAGTGGCGTGCTTCTTTCAATCGAAACGCCGGCGCTGCTCAATCCGCTCCGACGGATGCTTTGGACGCTGTACAAATAGCCTATCTGCAGCAGAACTTGCGCCCTCAGGTGGTCAACATCGAGGTGCTGCCCTATGGAGTCGAGTTCCAGAAGCAATCGTCACTGTCGCTGGGCATCACCCCGATAATTCCGTCGACAACTTCGGACGGGCGTTCGCTGAATGCGCCCAGAGAGCACGGCAGAGAAAGGCAGCCGCTCGCGCCGCGCCAGGTCCTTCAGCCCGGGGCGCAGTCTTTTGCATGGAAGGCTGTTGACGGAAACGACGATACGCTGGAGTACTCACTTTATTTTAAAGGGGAGGGCGAATCCGATTGGAAACTGCTGGAGAAAAAGCTCGCCGACACGTTTTATACGCTGAATGCCGCCTCTCTTCCTGATGGGTCCTACAGGCTGAAGGTTGTAGCGAGCGACGCTCCTTCTAATCCGTATGACAGATTCCTCATAGGAGAATTAATTTCTGATGTTTTCACCGTCGCAAACGCATCCCCCCAGGTGGAAATTGTCAGCAGCAAAGTTAACGGGAAAAAAGTCGAAATTCAGTTCCGCGCGCATGTGTCGGTTGGAAGCATAAGCACGGCTGAATTTTCCATAGATGGAGGTGATTGGAATCTCATATTTCCTCTGGATGGGATAGCCGATTCGACTCAGGAAGACTACCGCTTTGTGACGTGGGAATTGCCTGCGGGAGAACACCTGGTTGGCATTCGCGCGAGCAACAGGGACGGGAATACCGGCACATCCAAGCAGGTCGTCAAAATCCAATGACTGGTCAAAAGAATCCCGTTAGTTACGTGGGGCAAATAACTTGACTGATGCTACAAAAGCCGTCCACGTCCACGTCTACGAGCACGTCCACGTAAACGTAAACGTAAACGTAAACGTGGACGTGGACGTGGACGTGGACGGTTTTTCAAGATCAATGAAAGGCGCCCCCCCCATAACTAACGCGGTACGGTCAAAATCTAATCTCAGTTGCATGATTTATTGCTTGCGTGTATCGTCTTGGGGAGCTCCGTTGAGTACGGGATTGGGGGTCAGGCTTAGCCGACCATGGGCAGCTTTATCTTTTTGTCGAGATCGATATGAAAATGAATAGGTTTAAGTCAATTTTGATTTCTTTTGTTTCTCTTTCCATTCTCTTTATTGCTCTGCCGGGATTTGCGGATAACGGCTCAATAAAAGTGAAATGTGTGGACTCGTCTTCAAATCCTGTCCAGGCTGTCAATGTTGTGGTCGGCCCTGTTGGAAGTCAAAAAAACAAAGAGAAAAAGTCCGACGCTAAAGGGGAAGCGGAATTTACAAAATTGGATGACGGACTCTATCGCGTTGTGGGGCGAAAAGACGGTTTTGAGCCGGCGCTATTTGAATTCGTTACGCTCAAAGGATCCGCCGAATCCGTAACCCTGAAACTCGCGGCCGGCTCCGACAAAAAACTTTATTTTGAAGATCCTGCCCAAGCCCAGAAAGCATTGGAGCTATTGAACCAGGGATTGGCTCTGTATAAGGAAAATAAATTTTCCGATGCTGAAAAACTGTTTAGCCAAGGGGCTGAACTGGACCCTGCAAATCCCGAAAATTTCCGCTATCTCGGATTGTCGCTGCTGCAGCAGGGAAAATTCGACCAGGCAGTTGATACCCTGAACAAGACGGCAAAAATTGCAGGCGTTTTTGCGGCTGCGCCACAGGGACCAGGTAAGCCCGCACCTGCGCAGTACCAGCAAATAGTCGACGGCGTGCAGACTCTGCTAAAGCAATTGCCTGTGTTGAAGGCCAGAAGCGCTCTAAGAGAGAAGAATTTCGATGAGGCAACTGCCCAATTTACGGAGGCACTGAAGAACGATCCCAACAATCCAGATCTCTATTCCAATTTGGCAATTGCACAGACCAATTTAAAAAAACTCGACGAGGCTTTGGCTTCCATTAATAAGGCCATTCAGTTGAAACCGGGCGATAAGGAATTTGGAGAACTTAAAACCAAAATATCCGCCATCAAGGAACAGAATGAAGCCGTAAAATCACAGCAGGCACTGAAGCAGTCTATAGACGAGGGAAACAAATTATTCCAGGATGGAGATGCAGCCGGAGCTCTCAAAAAATACCAGGACGCAAGCGCGATGTTGCCCCAGGAAGACCGGGCGCTGAAGGCCCTTGTCTGGAGGCAGATCGGCAGAGTTCAGGCAAAGCTCAATCAGCCGGACGCGGCCATCGAGGCTTTTAAAAAATCCATTGAGTTCGCTCCCGATGAAAAGACTGCGGCAGACTGCCGCAAAACCTTCGCGCAGTTTTACCTGGACCAGAAAAAATACGAAGAGGCGGTGAGTGTTCTGGCAGACACAAAGAGCACCGACGCTCAGAATCTGGAACAAGTGTTACTGTCTATTTTTAAGGATTCCAAGAATTCGGAACCAAAGCTTGCCGAGATGGTGTTGGAGCGGGTGATTAAAATCAATCCGCAGAACGCCGACTCCTATTTCGAACTTGGCCAGTTGTACTATATGGACGGCAAGGCAATGGACAGCCGCACAAAGGAGCTGTTCACCAAGTACCTTGAAATGGGAAAAGACGAAGACAAGCTGAGCAGGATGAAAGACATGATGGTTCTAATCAATCGACGCAGCAAATAGATTCTGGGGGCCGCAAAAAACACCCCCTTTTTTCTTTTGGGGCCAGATTGCCATGAATATGGAGTGGATTTCAGAAAAGGGCACGAGTCTGACAGCTTTATTAGTTGGGCTGGGACTCATAGTAGTGTCGATCGTTAACAGCCAGCATCGCTACTTTTTCATCTGCGTTGCTATCTGTTTATTGGTTTACGGATACCGGCAATTCAAAAAGCGCGATACGCCTTTTGAAAAGCATGAACGGGAACTTCGCAGGAAGCGTCTCTGAAAACAATCGGATCAGATTTCGGTGACTCCTTCCCCTTTGGATTCTCTTGATTTCTCCTTGGCAGATTTCGGCTTGCGCTTTTCGCCTCTGCTGGTTTTGGGCGTTGCTGCTCTAGTCGTTCTTGTCTTCCGCGCGTGCGGCTTCGGGCGTTCTTCCAGAACCGGGTGCGGCGGTTCTGCTTCAGCAACAGATTCATTCACATGCAGCATTTCCACAATTGGCTCAGGGATCTCCTGCTGCAAAGAAGTTTCGGACGCGGGCATTCTCGGTTCTGCCGGCATGGTTTCGATTCCCGGCTCTGCAGGTTCTATTACAACGGACTCCGGCGCCGATTGCGGCTGAACCGCTTGTGGGAAGCGCTCGGTTGGGAAAATTCTCAGCACGCCCTGCCTGTTTCTCTCCACGCGAAGCAACCCCTCTTTTTGAGCCTGTCGAACCAGGTCATAGGTGCTGGGGAAACCATACTGGCGTTCATCAAAAGGAGGTTGAAGGGATCTCAAAAACTGTTTGAAAGATCGCAGGTACATCGGCCAGTGGGGCCTTGATTTCGATTCCCGCAGGAGTTCCTCCATAATCCGGATCGCTTCTCCGGACTGAGCGACGCTTGGAGCCGGCTCTGCCGGGGGTGCGACTTCAGCCGGCGGCGCTTCCTGCGCGACTGCGGGAGGTTCCACGATTGCGCGGACGGAATCCTCCGCCGCCTCGCGCAACTCGACCAGCAGGCTGCGATCCACCTGTTTCAGTTTGACGTATCCTGCGTCCGCCAGCTTCTGAATGAAATCCCTGAAACTGCTCACGCCGAAGTCTCTTTCTGAGAAAGTGGAATCGAGTTGGAGCAGCGTGCTTTTCAGGAGTCCCAGTTGAGGCGATACTTCACGATCGGATAGAATTTTCAAAGCTCTTCGAATGAGCGGCAGAGCGTTTTCCAGCGATGAAGGGGGTGCAATAACCTGCGCTTTCCCCGGATACTTTTTTATCCCTGACGGTATCCCGACCAGGTTTTCATAAGAGATGAACTCGTGGCAATTCTTTTGCAGGATTACGCTGGTGAATGCCCGCCCACCGACAACAAATACTATTTTGTCGTATTGCTTCAGTTTTTCGACCAGCGCGATAAAATCGCTGTCGCCTCCGACGATAACGAAGGCGTTTATGTGATTACGGGTGAATGCCATCTCCAACGCATCCAGTGCAAGCGCGATGTCGGCCCCATTTTTATCACCGCCCGGGGTCAAATTTCGCTGCACCATTTGAACGGCGTGCTGGGTCATGCCCCTGCTGTAATCCTCGGCTCTTTTCCAATCGCCGTACGCCACTTTCGTGACTACTTCTCCCTTTTCCTTTATAGCCTCCAGAACTGTCCCTATGTCGAAGTTCCGGTTCAACGATTGCTTTACGCCAATCGAGATATTGTCGAAATCCACAAACACTGCTATTTTCAGACGCTCTTCGCTTGAATTATCCATAGCTTTTCCTATCTTAGTAGATTACATCATTTTCGAACGGAATTCGATGGGATAAGGGTTCGAATTCGGGGTTTCCTGTTTAATAATGAAGCCTTATAATCCGGAAACCGGGAATGCTGAACCGGAAACCCAGAAACGGTTGAGGTGAATCCAATGGAGCTGGAACGGGCGGAACAATGGATGCGGGAGGCTTTAGCGGAAGCGCGCAAGGCGGAAGCGGAAGGGGAAATCCCGGTGGGAGCCGTGCTTCTTTTTAACGAAAAAATTATTGCACGAAGCCATAACAGCCCTATTCAACTTCACGATCCTACCGCCCACGCCGAAATCATTGCGCTGCGGCAAGCGGGGCGCAATATCAAAAACTACAGGCTGCCGGGATCTATCCTGGTCGTTACAATCGAGCCGTGCCTTATGTGCGTGGGCGCAATGATCCACGCAAGAGTGGAAGAAGTGATCTATGGTGCGCCGGACCTCAAAGCCGGCGCAATCAGCTCCTGCTTTCAAATGGCGGACAAACCTCAACTGAACCACAGGATACGAGTGACCTCAGGGGTGCTCGAATCCGAATGCAGTGTGCTTCTGAAGGACTTTTTCACCTCTCGCCGGAAAATCAGCGAATTATAGTTCCTATCCTTCCCGGCTTGATTGAGCTCAGCTTTTCAGACAGGCGGAATAGCGGTATTTGGGGATTCCAGGACCAGTAGACAATCATCGGCGTTCCTATCACGTCTTCCAGCGGAACGAATCCCCAATACCGGCTGTCAAGACTATTGTCGCGGTTGTCTCCCATCGCAAAGACGTAATCCCGGTTCACAGAATAACTGGAGGTTTGCCGGCCGTCGATAATGATTTTGTCGCCGGTTATTTCCGCTGAATGACCTTCCCTGCGTATGAAAGTTTCCCAGGCCGGAAAAGTGCGGGGACTGACGATCAGGACCATCCCTTTTTGCGGCACGATAATCGGCCCATAGTTGTCCTGGTTGAAGTTTGCGTCCCGAGGGAAAATATTGGGATTCCGGAAATCGGACGACTGGGAATAAGCGCGCAGGAATTTGCTTTGAGCGGGATTCGGAACAAGCTTCTCGTTCACATAAACTTCTCGATTGGATAGCCGGAGAGTGTCTCCTGGCAGAGCGATACAGCGTTTAAGATACCAGACCTGTGTCGGTTTTTCGGCCCGATCTCTTTCTCCTGGCCAGTCGAAAACAATGACGTCGCCTCGCGAAACCTTTCGGAACCCTGGGACTCGAAAATGGGGGATACGGATTGAAGTGAGCGGCACGGTATAGGGTGTGGATCCGCCGTATATGAATTTGTTGACGAACAGGAAGTCCCCTATTTTTACAGTGTCCTCCATGGATCCCGTGGGGACTTCGAAGGAAGCCATAACGAAACTGTTGATAACCAGCACCGCAATCAAGGAATATAGAAGATCGCGCAAAATCCCGATGCTTTGCAAACGCAGCGACCGCAACATTTGTCCCATCCTTAGTTTCCCCCGCTTTGTAATCCCGTTAATTCTCTGTCTTGATTCCGCATCTTCTTCAGGAGCTCTGCCACGCGATCGGGCCCGGATTGTTAATCGGCCTCGGGCTGAAGCGCCTTTAATGTTGATATGAATGCTCCGGTGGGATTCATCTATCGTCGGACTGCAAGCAATTCACCGTATATTGTAAGTAAATCACCCTCTTCAAGTTTCATTTTATTTTTTTAGGGAGGCAGCTTCCCATCACCTATGGCGCACCCCAAAACGCATGAAAAGGGAGTCAAGGTAGACGCGGCGTCCCGCCGCGTGGCGTAGCTACCATAAACGTACCTGTTTAGCCGGCTGTCCAAGAGGACACCGGATGAAGCGGGCAAGCTGGATTTTGAACCACCAAGACCGCAAAGACCCCTAAGAGATCAGACTTTGCGGTCTTCGCGGTCCTCGTGGTTCGCTTTTGGAGCCTGGCTAAACAGTTACCCATAAACAGCAAATCAACGCGGCGAGACGCCGCGTCTACCAGAGCATTCAATGGATCCTTCGATTTTCTCCCGGAGCATCTAATTTTCTGGAAGCGTTTTCGTGGACGTTTACGTGGTCGTGCACGTGGACGTAATCGGGTTTTGGAAGTTTACAAAGAGCCGTGGACGTCCACGACCCGATTGCCACATTTTCAATCGGGGGGGCAATAAAAATCCGACTCCGAATGATGCAACCGGAAACCCTGAATCCGGAACAAATACATACAGTGATCAGTGTTTTGATTCAATATCCAGGGAGAGATTCAATGCAGGGGCGCTGTGGGTGACCCATCC
>JAHFUH010000733.1 GCA_023265215.1 Acidobacteriota bacterium | reverse complement strand
CAGCGAAGGCTGCCGCCGAAAGACTTGTTCCGATTTTTGAGAGGCTTGGGCGGAGGGACGATGCCGCATATCTATTTAAAAGGTATTTAAAGGGTTGCTGTTGAACTTTTGTGTTATAATAATGGATATTTGTCTCAACATGGAGGATGCACGCCATGAATAAATCCGAGCTTATAGAGTCTCTGTCTGTACAGTATGGCCTATCGTTAAAGAAATCGGAAGAGGTTGTCAACACGATTGTTGATACCTTGACTGCTGCTCTGAGGTCAGGGGAACGCATTGAAATCCGAGGCTTCGGCAGTTTTGTAGTTAACGATTACAAGGCTTATCTGGGCAGAAATCCCAAGACCGGCGAACCGATTGAAGTGAAACCCAAAAAGCTTCCATTCTTCAAGGTGGGGAAGGAACTCAGAGAAAAGATATCCCGATGAGCTTCAAGTGTTCACTGCATGTTACTTTATGTCTACAATATGGTGCAGAGACAAGTTCCCATCATACATCATTCTAGTCGCGGGGAATTGATTTGATGTCTCTGACAATACTTTGGGAGGTCCTCGGCGGGCTTGGCCTTTTTATTCTCGGCATGAAGTCGATGTCTGAGGGGCTTCAGAAACTCGCCGGTGAACGGGTTCGCCGTTCCCTTGAAAAAATCACCGGAAATCGATTGACTGCAGCCCTGATGGGGAGTTGTCTCGCCTCTCTGCTTCAATCCAGCAGCGCCGCTTCCATTCTCGTTGTGGGCTTTGTCAATGCCGGACTGGTTTCTATTTATCAAGCATTGGCAGTTCTTCTCGGGACCGGAATCGGGTCGACACTCGCCATCCAGTTCATTGCCTTCAAGGTTTCTTATTTTGCCCTCCCTTTTATTTTTGTCGGTGTAATCCTCACTTTTTTCAGCAGGAAGCGAAAACTGGTTTATGTGGGTAACCTGCTCGTGGGAGCCGGGCTTGTATTCCTCGGCCTGCAGATCATGGAAGACGGCTTTTCACCCATCAGCCAAAATGATCTGTTGCGAGGTTTACAGAATCGTTTCTTGTCGTGGCGGATTTCGGCTATTTTTGTTGGCGCCTTTCTGACGGTTCTTATGCAATCCGGCAGCGCCGCCACAGGGATTATAATTGTCATGGCCGGCAGCGGCCTTCTGGAATTTGAAACCGGTGTCGCCATGGTCGTAGGTGAAGTACTCGGGACATCCCTCATTACCGCTGTTGCAGCAGTCAATGGCACACTCGCCGCAAAACGGACCGCCTTTCTCTATTTCATCATCAACAGCTTTGCCGTCTGCATGGTTCTTTTATTTTTCCCTCTGTTTTTGAAGGTAGTCCAGCTTCTGTCACCCGGCCAGGCAGAATTGACGATTTCAAGCTTCCCGGCAATCAATCTCAGCGGCACATCACCTACGATAAAACCCTATATTGCACGTCATCTTGCAAATGCCCACACCCTGTTCAATTTTCTCAACGCTCTCACATTTCTCCCACTTATCGGCTCTTTCGCCCGGTCAGCATTGATTGTCATTCCGGGGAAAAGCAGAGAATTTGACATCGAGCCCCGCCCCAAATATATTGATGTACGCGTTATCAATACCCCTACAATCGCACTCCTGCAGGTTAAAAACGAAATGAAACGCATGGCCGAGATTTCCCGATTAATGTTCGATGAAATTGTCGAACAGTTTTACAAATACGATGCAAAAAGAGCGGCCAGGATACAACAGAAGGTTGAAGTTTTGAATATTCTCCAACGTGAAATTTCATCGTTTCTTGTTCTGCTTTCCCGCCAATCCCTCAGTTCCGACAGTTCCGGCGGAATTTCAAATATGCTCCAGATTGTTAATGGCTTGAAATACCAGGGAGATCAGTGCAAAGCGATTCTTGAATTGTTACGGCATAAGAAAGAAGATAAGATTGCGTTTTCAACGGCAGCCATGTCGGAACTCAAGGCGTTGGCTGCCAATGTAGGCGAAATAGTGCACTTATCCGTGGACGTTCTGGGTGAGGAAGCGTCGAGTGGCCTGGAACAGGCTCAATCGATACAGCAAAAGGTCAGACAGATGATCGAGGCAATGCTTCACAACCACATGAAACGTTTGACGAGTGGTAAATGCACTGTTGCTGCGGGCTTGGTGTATGGCGATATAATGTCATCTTTCGATAAGATTTCCGAGTATTCATGCAGAATACTGGAACTTGAACGGGAACGGGAAATCCTTAATGCAACTACCAGCGGCAGCAATTGATTTGGGTACAAACACCGCACGTTTGCTCATCGGGTATAGAGAGCCCTCCAACCGCAGCATCAGGCCGGTTGTGATAAAAAGATGGATAACGAGGCTTGGTGGGAACTTTACCACGGAAGAGGGAATAGCGAAGGAAGCTCAGGATCGCAGTGTTAGAGCACTGGCAGATTTTGCCGAAGAAATAAAAAAGCATGGTATAAGCCGAGTGCGGGCTGTGGCAACAAGTGCCGTCCGTGACGCAGTAAACGGAAAATCGTTTTGCGACGAAATATTTTTGAAAACCGGCATCAGGCTCGAAGTTATCAGCGGCAGCGAGGAAGGCCGTTTAACGCTTCAGGGAGTTCTTGCCGGTCTAGATGGCAATTCCGGGGATTTACTGGTCTTCGACATCGGGGGAGGCAGTACGGAATACACTCTCGCGCTGGGGGGGGAATTGATATTCACCGACAGCCTTCCACTTGGCGTGGTGAGACTTACCGAAGGGAAAAAGAACCTCGAGTCCATGGCGGAGAAAATTTCCAGGGAGCTTGCCCTTCTCAAAGCGAAGCTGGAACTAGAAGGCTTCCTTAAA
>JAHFUH010000732.1 GCA_023265215.1 Acidobacteriota bacterium | reverse complement strand
GCTACGCAGAATTGCGTCAGACGCTTGATCAACCCGCGGCCGACGCCAAGTCCACGATGTGATTTGAGGACGACAACGTCCTGAATATAAGCGTCGCTGTACCCGTCAGAGATTACGCGCGCCATGCCGACAATACGCCCGTCCAGCGCCCGGGCAACCATAAAGCAGAAGCTGCCCTTAACCATGCCTGGTATGACATCCCGAGCCTCGGGACTTTCCTGCCACCAATCGCCTGCTTTATAAAGCTCAACAATTTCTTCAACAGGCGCGACTTTTACTATTTCATATTCTACTTCTCTCATAGATTTTCCTTTCCGGAATCTGAAGGAATAGGGATAAAGAGCTTAGAAGCAAACATTTATGCTCTTAAAAGAGAAATAGCGAGGTGTTCATCGGCCATTCTGGATTCCTGATTTCTGACCAAATGCAATTTGGAATCTGGAATCGGTTAAAAGGGAAGGGGTTCTCCGATTCCCGTTTTTAACGCCTGCTCGTAAATACGCGCGGCAAGGGCTACGTCCTCGAGAGCTATCCCTTGTGACTCAAAGAGAGTGATCTCACCGGCGTCCTCACGGCCCGGGAAATCTCCTGCTACTACGAGGCCAAGTTCCCGGGCATCTTCCCAATAGAAAGCGTCCGCTTTCATCGCGCAATCGAGATCACCGGATTCGAGAATAGCTTGATCACGGGAGTCGACTACAACGCAATCGCTCCTGCGAACAGTTTCCACGTCAATTTCCTGTTTCGACAGGAAGTTCGCCCCGATCGCATTGATATGCGTGCCTTTGGAAAGCCATTCCCCCTTGAAAACCGGCTCCTTCGAAGTGGTCGCCGTAACGATGATATCCATGTCCTTCACGGCCTCTTCCGGCGTTGCTGCGGGGTGGACGCCAATGCCCGTAAGTTCCGTTATTTCTTTGCAGAATCTTTCCCGCCTTTCCTGATCCCTGGAATAGGCAAAAACTGTTTTGATCGGACGAACCGAGCAGATGGCTTGAATCTGAGAGCGTGCCTGCAATCCCGTGCCAAAAACTCCGAGTCGCGCAGACTCTTTGCGCGCCATGTATTTGGTGGCCACGGCCGAGGCTGCCCCCGTACGCAATTGACCGAGTTTATTCGCTTCGATAACAGCGTTTAGTTGACCATCTCCCTGATACAAAAGGACTGCAAATCGATTCACGCCGGCGACGGTTGTATAGCTCTTTAATCCTGCATAGCCCAAGGTCGGCAGCGAGGCGCCCATCACATGCAGAAATCCTTGATCCACACGGCATCGCCGCCGAGGGGCAGTATCCGCTTTCTGCTGCCCCTGCAGCCTGAAAGCTTGTTCTATCGCCTCGACCGCCATGCTGGTGGTAGCCAGCGCTTCAACGTCCGATTCCCTCAGCAAAATTGCCATACACTCCCCCAGCGTCGTTGTCCTGAATTGCACTGATATGCAGCAATAATATACTTGAGCCCAATACCAGCGCCAAGCCTGAAATACAATGCCAGCCGGTTAAGCAGCAACGCGAAATCCCGGCCTTTCCATTTAAGGTGCAGGTTACAGGTTGCAGGTTATAAGTTGCGGGTTGCGGGTTAAAGCATATATCATGCAACTTGAAACCTGGAACCTGGAACCCGCAACCCGTCAGAGACATTTGTATGCATAGGACCGCCCATAGAGCACGTTTTGTCCTGGCCGATTCCAGCCTGCTGCTGCAAAACACCGTCGTTTATGTTTCCGCGTCCGGACGTATTTCCGGGATTGAACCCTGGAATAATTCATCGGTAAATCCCCAGGTGCGCGTTGTTGATTGGGGATCGGCGGTGATAATGCCGGGCATGATTAATGCGCATGCGCATCTGGAGCTTACCGCCCTGCATGAAAAGCTGACGCGGTTCAATTCGTTTACGGATTGGATTTCGCAGTTGATCAGCGGCCGCAGGCTATGGACCTCCGAGGATTTCGTCGTTTCGGCCGCACAAGGTGCGCGGTTATCGCTGGCCTCAGGCACAACGCTGGTGGGCGATATCACATCCAGCGGTGTGGGCTGGGAAGCCACAATCGGTAAAAACCTCCGCCGCGCAGTATTCGAGGAGGTTCTTGCGTTTGCGCCCGATCAAGCCGCCCGGGCGATGCTGCAATTGAGTCCGCGTTATGAGCAGGCTGCGCCGAACTCTCTCCAGGTTCACGGCATTTCTCCTCATGCGCCCTATTCCGTCTCCGCCGAATTGTATATGCATGCCGCGGAGCTTTCACGAAAACGCCGGATGCTTCTGGCCACACACCTGGCTGAAACCAGGGCTGAGATTGAATTCCTTGAGAATGGGACCGGAGAATTCAGAGATTTTCTCGCTGCCGGAGGCCTGTTGCCGAATGAATGGAAACCTCCCAAACTGCCGCCGGTTCAATTTCTTGATAGCCTGGGAGTCTTAGGACCTCTCTGCGTATTAGTTCATTGCAACTATCTGGATCGCGGATCCATCCGCCGGATACAGAAAGCTAAGAGCAGCGTTGTTTATTGCCCCCGAAGCCACGATTTTTTCGGGCACGAAAAGCACCCGGTCCGCCAGTTGCTGGATGCCGGAATTAATGTCGCACTGGGAACGGATTCCCTCGCCAGCAATTCCTCTCTTAGCATGATCGATGAAATGCGCTTTTTAGTCAAAAAACGCAAAGACCTCGCACCCGAGGAAATATTTCGGATGGTGACCCGGAACGGAGCGGCGGCGCTCAGATATGCAGGTGTTCTTGGCCGCTTGAAGCGCGGCTATTATGCGGACATGGCTGTGCTCGAGCTGCCTGAAAACCTGAAGCCGCGCCAGTTCCTGAGTCAGATCATGG
>JAHFUH010000212.1 GCA_023265215.1 Acidobacteriota bacterium | reverse complement strand
TGCCCTATCGGAATTTCATTCGCGCTTAAAGTCGAAAGACAATAAAATCAGCCTCTGTATGGATAAGATAAAAAGACCCAGGATATTTGTTACACGTGTCCTGCCGGAAAAAGGCCTGGAAATGGTGCGGCATTTGGGCGAAGTCGAAATCTGGCAGGATCCCCTTCCCCCGCCTTATGAAACGTTGCTGAAAAAAGTCCAAGGGGTTGACGCGCTGCTGTGCCTGCTTACCGACAAGATAGACGGGAACCTGATGGATGCGATTGGTGCTCAGGCAAAAGTCATCAGCCAGATGGCGGTGGGGTTTGACAACATCGACATTGCGGCCGCTACAGCGCGTGGCATACCGATCGGCAACACTCCCGGCGTGCTCACAGACACCACGGCCGATTTCGCCTGGACACTGTTAATGTCCGCGGCGCGGCGGGTGGTGGAAGGAGACAAATTCACCCGCGCAGGCAAATGGAAAACGTGGGGCCCGATTGATTTTCTTGGCCCCGACATCACCGGTGCGACTTTGGGAATTGTAGGGTTCGGGCGGATCGGTCAGGCGCTGGCCAAGCGCGCGCAGGGTTTTGATATGCGAATCCTCTACTTCGATACAAAGCACCACCCGGAGGCGGAGCAAAGATATCGCGCGCAGTACGCCGATCTGAACACCCTGCTGCGTGAAGCGGATTTTGTGTCGCTGCACACTACTTTGTCCCAGGGCACATACCACCTCATGGACGATGCGCGTTTGAAAATGATGAAACCCAGCGGCATTTTGATCAACACCGCACGCGGGCCGGTCGTCGATCCGCAAGCTTTGTACCGGGCGCTTTCTTCGGGAACAATCGCCTATGCCGCACTGGATGTAACAGAGCCGGAGCCTATCAAACCGGACGATCCGCTGTTGACGCTCGACAACATCATCATCGCTCCGCACATTGCCAGCGCCAGTTTCCAGACGCGCAACAAGATGGCGACAATGGCCGCGGAAAACCTGATCGCAGGTTTGAAGGGTGAGCGTCTGCCGAACTGCGCTAATCCCCAGGTCTACGCCTGAAATTGGAACCAGAGGGCGCGGAAGAACGCTGATAATTGTTTATATTCATTCCATGTTTGTCCGCGTTTTTCCGCGTACTCCGCGTCCAGCTTTTCCACGGAAGCATTCAATGCAGATACTGGCCTGGCGGGGTGTAATTGGAAGTGCGAGTCATGCTTTCCTGGGGGATTCAGCCCTGGGAACGCCGCCGTCTCGGCGGCAAGCAGTGATAAAAGACATGCATGAAGCGTTTCGTACGCATTTTGTCCAGAAATTACAATATAACAGCGTCTGCCGGCGAGACGCCGGCGCTCCCAGGGCGCTTCATTTAATTCGTCACATCTACCGGCATGACTCGCACTTCCGATTACACCCGGCCTGGCGTTTAAGCTTGCTTTTCGCCAAATATACCGCGATAGGCGAAGCCGGCCAGAACGGCCCCCACAATCGGCGCAACCCAGAAGAGCCACAATTGCGAGAGCGCCCATCCTCCGACAAAAATCGCCTGGCTCGTGCTGCGCGCAGGATTGACGGATGTATTGGTGACCGGAATGCTGATTAAGTGAATCAGCGTCAGGGCAAGACCGATTGCAATCGGCGCGAAACCTTGGGGTGCCCGTTTATCGGTGGATCCGAGAATGATCATCAGGAACATAAAAGTCAATACAATCTCACATACGAGAGCGGCGCCGAGGCTATAGCCTCCTGGAGAATGCTCCCCATAACCATTGGCTGCAAAATTACCTAATTCAAATCCCGCCTTCCCGCTTGCGATCGTAAACAGGGCAAACGCAGCGAGAGCCGCGCCGAGCACCTGGGCTACAATGTATCCCAAAAGCTCGCTTCCCTTAAACCGTCCCCCGGCCCACAAACCGAACGAAACCGCCGGATTCAAATGACACCCCGATATGTGGCCGATGGCAAATGCCATTGTCAGTACGGTCAAACCGAACGCCAGCGCAACGCCGGCAAAACCGATACCAAGACCAGGGAATGCCGCAGCCAAAACTGCGCTGCCGCAACCGCCGAACACCAGCCAAAATGTCCCAATGAATTCAGCTCCTAATTTGCTCCCCATGAGATTCCCCTTCCTTGCCAAGTAGTGATCAACAAAATTGGAAATAGGATACCACTATCTTGAAGGAGGTAGAATTACTTTCCTAGACATAGACGTGGACAGCAGCTTGCCTCGAATTATGAGTAATTCGCAACCTTTTGCATAACACGGGTAATCGGAATGGTCCAATTATATCCAATACCGGCTTTGATGTTTTCTGGTTTATACTGCCTCCATAGTAGCAATTAATCATATTGGGAGGGCGAGATCATGAAAATTCGAACCATGCTGAGAACAGGCGCGCTCATTTCTTCTCTCCTGTTGGCAGTTGCAGCATATTCGCAGATGGGCCGAGGGCCTCAGGGGCCGCGTGTGGTTTCCCCGGAAATTCTCTCCGACAAAAAAGTCACTTTCCGATTACTGGCTCCCAAGGCAAGCAGTGTGGTTTTGAATGGGAATTGGGACAATGGCACGAACATTCAAATGACCAAGGATGACCAGGGCATCTGGTCTGTGACTATTGGTCCCCTGGGCGAGCAGCTCTGGGGCTATTCTTTCAGTGTGGATGGCGTCAAAGTTCTTGATCCGGGCGATGGCGAATATCAGCGCGACGGCAGCCGCTATGACAATCTCTTGATGATCTCGGGTCCGGCATCCGATTTGTGGGACTTCAAACCCGACGTTCCGCATGGCGCTGTGCAGGCCGTTTGGTACCCCTCGGACATCCTGAAGCAAAAGGGGCGGAGGATGTATGTCTACACCCCGCCGGACTATTTCACCAGTAATTCCAAATACCCGGTCCTCTACCTGCTGCACGGTGGCGGTGGCGATGAGGATGCATGGGTGACGATGGGACGCGCAAACGTTATTATGGACAACCTGATTGCACAGGGCAAAGCCAAGCCGATGCTTATCGTGATGCCGAACGGCAACGCCAACCAGATCGTGTCCCAAGGATATGCCTACGGTCCAACGCCTCCCCGGCAATCGGTTACTGCACCGGCTCCGCCGCCCGTTCAGGCAACCCAGGGGATCATGGCAGGACGTGGTCCGGCTGCTCCCACGGCAACGACTCCTGCTGCGCCCGGAGCCGCTCCCGCAGCGCGACCGCAGCAGGTTTACGAGGGATCCTACCCGCACAGCCTCGTGAAGGAAGTTATTCCCTTCATTGAAAAACATTATCGTGTGATCGCCGATAAAAATAGCCGCGCCATCGCCGGGCTATCCATGGGCGGCGGTCATACCGTTCAAGCCACCAACAACAATCCCGGTGTTTTTGGCTGGATCGGAGTCTGGAGCGCAGGCGGCCAGGACACTCCCGAGTTCGTCCGTGCTCTGACCAAGCTCAAGGAATCCGGCGTGAAGCACTACTGGATCGGCGCCGGCACGACGGATATGGCACTGAAAGGCTCTGAAACGCTCCATGAGGCGGCGAAAAAGGCTGAATTGAATGTTTCGTATCACACGGCGCCCGGGGCGCATTTCTGGTTCATTTGGCGCCAGTTCCTGGGCGAGTTCGGATCGATCCTGTTCCGTTAGTGAACTTGAAGTTCTTTGAGTCTTGGAGCAATTCTAAGACCCTAAGACTCGAAGAACTCTGTCAACGAGGACTCTATGGTTGCACTGAAAGGGCAAGTTGCAATAGTTACCGGCGGCGGCCGGGGATTCGGCAGGGCCATCGCGCAAAGATTTGCTGCTGAGGGAGCAAAGGTCGTCGTGACCGCGCGCACTCTGAAGCAGCTTGAAGAAACAGTCCATATAATCCGCTCCAGCGGAGGAGAAGCCCTGGGCGTCGCAGGCGACGTTGCCAGTCGTGAGGATGTCGCAAATGCTGTCCGCGCCGCTGAAGACAGGTTCGGTCCGGTAAGCCTGTTGGTGAGCAATGCGGGAATCAGCGGCCCCTTCAGGCCTATCTGGAATGTCGATCCCGATTTATGGTGGGAAGCCCAGATGGTGCACGTTCGCGGGTTGCTTCTCTATTGCTGCACCGTACTGCCGGGCATGGTCGAAAGGAAGGCCGGACGAATCATCGTTGTGTCTTCTCTTGCCTCTCAAATCATCGAAAAGAATTTTTCTGCATACGCGGTTTCAAAGGCCACGCAGGTTCGCTTTGTCGAACACCTTGCCCAGGAAGTAAAGGAGTTTGGAATATCCGCTTTTGCGATCGAACCGGGAACCGTCCACACGGATCTGGCGGTCGGTGCCATCAATAATCCCGATGCCCGGCGCTGGCGGCCCGGAATGGCTGAAATGCTGGAAACCCTCAGAGATACAACGAACCCGGCCGAAGGGCTGGCAAAATGCGCGAATCTCTGCTGCCGGCTCGCCTCCGGGGAATGCGATCTCCTTTCCGGCCAGTACATGGACGTTCGGGAAGATCTCGATGAAAAACTTCGAAAGCAAACGGCACAGGCATAGCTAGCCCGGATTATCCATGAAGGTTCGAAGCGAGGCAGCGCAGACGGGCGTGGATACAAGGTGCGCGACCGAGGGCGCCGCAGGCGTACTCGACAGTACGTCGAGGAGCCCGAGAGGCACGGCGAATCGCCCCGCTGTGCGCTGACTGCGGGACACACTTGACACTGGGGGTAGATGACGCATCATGGCGATCCTCCAGAGTCCCAATGTTCGTTCGGCTCAGGCCCGAAGGGCCGGCAGTGAATAGCCCCGGCCGCAAGGCCGGAGTTGGCGATTTCGATTGAATGAGCGCTGAAAGCGCGGCACTCAAACGAAATCGCATTATCAAGTGCCGCGCCTTTGGCGCTCATCGTCACCAACAACCTAATCCCGGCCTGACGGCCGGGCCTATTCACTGGCGGCCCTTCGGGCCTCATTCGGCATCCTGAGCAATGAGGGGCTAATCCAAACCCACAGTGTTACGTGTGGGCAACAGTCAGCGCTGTGCGGGGCAGGCCAAAGCCACGCCTTCCATGCGTGGTCGATTACGTGATCCTTTGGGCTGGGAATTTTCGCATTATTATCCAGAAAGGAATTGATATATATAGCGGAGGGGAAAGCCATGATTCATCCACGTCTTTCAAGGTTCTGGATCCAGGCTCTTGGTTTTTTATTGATTGTCGGTTCGGGAATTGCGGAGCAGCGAACTCCGCGCCGCTTAGCTTTTTGCATCCGCGAGGAATGCAAGCAATTGACTTAAATGCTTGCGCGTTTTTTCAATTTCCGAGGTTAGATCTTTTGCCGTGGATTGGTCCATGTCTCCATAGCCCCGCATCTTCTCGGGGTAAAGATCCTCGAATACGATGTCGAGGGACGTCAGGCTTGTTTTCAGTATCCAACTCGAAGGCGTGGTCGGCTGCGGCAATGCGATCTCGAACTTTTTTAAGAGGCCCAATATTTGTTCTCGGATTTTCTCAATATGGCTTTGCACATGGCGCAGTTCCGACGGCGACATGTCCTGGATGTATCGCGAACATAATCCTGCGGGCGTAGAAGCGACCACATTCAGGCTCTGGCTCAGCAGCTTATCCATGTGCTGAAATGCAGAGAGCAGTCTCCGCTTATGGTTATCATTTAAACGTGACATAAAAACCGGAATGCTTACTTCTTCGCTTTCTCCATGAGGTAAGCTTCAATATTAAAGGTTGCTCCGTGAGCGAGCAGAGGTTGCCCGCCGGCCGCGTGAATGATCTGCCCGGTGACATAGTCGGAAAGCCCGGAAGCCAGAAACAGCGCGGGCCCCGCAATATCTTCCGGCCGGCCGATCTTTTCCAGCGGGATTTCCTTTTTGGCAATGGCATTAAAAAGCGCTTCTCTTTCCGGCCCTGCCGGTGCCAGCGCGTCCCAGAATGTAGTATCTATTGGTCCAGGAACTATCGCGTTGACGTATATATTTTGGGGCGCGAGTTCAAACGCCAGGTTTTTCATCAGCCCGAGGATCCCTGCTTTTGCAGTATGATAATGAAGAACCGACACGCACGGACTTACGGCTCCCATCGACGAAACAAAAATTATTTTTCCGTATTTATTCTTTTTCATGGCCGGCAACACGGACATGGTCACCATGAACGGGCCCTTCAGATTTAAATCCACAACCCGGTCCCATTCCGCCTCTGTGATGTTGTCGGAATTGCCCCTTCCTTCGGTTCCCGGAACGCCGCCGGCGTTGTTCACCAGAATATCAATTCTGCCGAATTCACTGATCGCCGCCTGCGTCATTTTCTCGATTTCCGCGCTGTTCGTAATATCCGCCTTTACGGCAATGGCTTTGCGGCCGAGAGCCTTGATTTCATCGGCTACTTTCTGTGAGGCACTAAGGCTCAAATCATCAATGATCAGATTGCACCCCTGTTCGGCAAACTTGAGCGCGATGCTTCTACCCATCCCGTTTGCACTACCGGTGACGAGAGCGACCTTATCTTTTAGCAGCATTCCTGGCCTCCGTTCCCTGGCTGATGTCAAGTATATATAAAGAATGCCACGGATTTCACGGATAAGCACTTGATGTTTTTCTGTGAAATCCGTGGCGTTTTTTATCTTGCCGTATAAGATATCGATATGCCAGGCATAAAGTATTTCCTATCAGGTCTCTTATGTTTTGCCCTGCTTTCACTGCCTGCGGCTCCTGCCGGGAAATTCGTGATGAAACTCGAATTTTCGGGTGCCCTCCCTTCCCACGACAAGCTCAGCTTGATGCTGGAGGAATGGTGCAGGGATTTGGATCGAAGAAGCGAAGGGAGAGTTAAAGTCGCCTTTTACCCGGGCGGAATTCTCACTCCGGCACCGCAGACTTTTGATTCGGTGACAACCGGCGTAGCAGACATTGGATTCGGGCCAATGGGAGTGACTCCCGGCCGATTTCCACTAACGGAAGTCATGGAGCAGCCTCTTGGGATCGACAACGCCTCCATGATGACCCGATTGTCGAATGACTTTTTCCGCGCTTTCAAACCGAAGGAATTTGATCAGGTAAAAGTGCTCTTCCTTCTGAGCGCCAGTCCTGGATTGCTCCACACAAAAAGACCTGTGAGAAGACTTGAAGACTTGCGTGGCATGAAAGTGCGGTGTCTCGGCGGGAATGCTGCAAAGGTCCTCAAAGCCCTGGGGGCGGTTCCGATTGTGATACCGACGAGCGATACCTATGACGCTTTGCGGAAGGGGATCGTGGATGGTGTGATCGCGGCGTGGGATTCCCTGGAAACCTTGAAATGGGGAGAGATATTGTCCTACACCACCGTGAGCGGCTATGCGGAGGTCGGAGCGCCGGGCTTTGTTGTTATGAACAAAACCAAATGGGAAAGCCTGCCGGCCGGATTGCAGAATATTATGGATCAAATGTCGGATGAATATGCAGAAAAACTGAGCCGGCTTTGGGATGAAAAGGATCAGAACACAATAAAAAAGTGGAAGACAAAAAACCATGTTTCCACGGATCTCTTGCTGGAAAAGCTTTCAGGAAAGCCCAAGGTCTTTTTTGCCGTGATCACACGATTGATCGGCATAGTGATATTCCTGCTTTCCGGCTATGGCATGATCATGATGGGTGTCCGTTTGAAAAACTCGGGCGAAGTAACGGCGGTACTTGCTCTTCCTTTTTATTATGCGGCTTATGTCATAGGAGGGGCCTTTTTGATCCAGGCCCTTGTTGATTTTTATTGTTACCGTAGGAGGACTGCTGGGAGGATTCTTTACTCCCACTGAGGCGGGCAGCGTCGGGGCCATTGCGGTACTTCTCCTGACCTTCTTGAAGCGGGATCTGGACTTCAAAGGATTCGCAAAATCAGTCCGAGAATCATTGCGCATGGGCTGCATGGTTTTAATGCTGATTGGGGGCTCTGCCGTGCTTGGCTACTTCGTGATCATTTCGAAGATACCGAGCGTCGTAGCCGCATGGACGCTCAGCCTCCCGCTTCCCTCCTATGTAATTATGATTGTAATCCTGCTCATCTACTTGATAGGAGGATCCTTTGTTGATGACATTGCATTCATGATTCTGGCTACGCCGATTTTCTTTCCTGTGGCGATGAAGCTTGGATACGATCCCATCTGGTTTTCTATAGTCATTGGAGTGACACTGATGATCGGGGTGATTGTGCCTCCGGTAGCGGTCGCAGTGTTTATCGTCAAAAATATCACGCAGGAGCCCATCGGCAGGATTTACAAAGGCGTTCTGCCGTTTCTGATCACGCTTGTTCTCTGCCTGGTCCTGCTTTTCGTTTTTCCTCCGCTTGCCACATATCTTCCCCATAAGTTTTAAATAGGGATTCCATCCTCAGGACTCCTGATCCGGAAGATTTTGATCGGATCCGCAAATGCGTCCCAGCGGGACGCTATGAAAATAGCCCGGCACTTCAGTGCCGGGGTTAGGAATTGAATATGCGAGGAGTCCC
>JAHFUH010000211.1 GCA_023265215.1 Acidobacteriota bacterium | reverse complement strand
AATAGCCTGAAACCGGCCCCCGGGGCAAATCGCAAGAATAAACGCGTCGGCCGCGGTATGGGGTCCGGGCATGGAAAAACATCCACCCGCGGTTATAAAGGACAATTGTCACGCGCGGGCTCCAGTATGCGTCCCGGATTTGAAGGCGGACAGATGCCGTTGCACCGCCGGCTTCCAAAACGAGGGTTCACCCACATCTTCCGGAAAGAATATGTCGGGGTGAATCTGGAAAAGCTGGCAGGATTTGAAACCGGTGCGCAAGTCACCCCTGAGGTATTGAAAAGCGCCGGAATAGTAAAAAACCTTCGGGACGGCGTAAAAATTCTAGGGGTCGGCGAGCTGAAGAACGCCATTCACGTACGAGCTCATAAATTCAGTAAGAGTGCGGCAGAGAAGATTCAGAAAGTGGGCGGCGCCATTGAGGTAATTGCATAATAAGTTTAAATTTATTATTTTAAACTTAGAGACTTGCGTCCTTGTGACTTGAAATTGTTGGTCTTTGAGGCCTAAAAGACGATGCCGGAAGAGAGAAGTCATCCACTTCTAAGTTCAATACAAAATATATTTAGCATCCCGGATCTGAGGAAACGGGTGCTGTTCATGCTCGGCTTGATTGCCGTGTACCGGGTGGGAGCATTTATTCCTACGCCGGGAATCAATCACGAAGCGCTGATGCAGGCCTTCCAGTCGCAGGGCGGCACCATCTTCGGATTCCTGGATGTGTTTACCGGGGGATCTCTTCGGAGATTCAGCATATTCGCACTCGGCATCATGCCCTATATCACCGCCTCGATTATTTTGCAGTTGGCGGCTGTAGTGGTGCCATACCTGGAAAAGCTTTCCAAAGAAGGGGAATTGGGGCGCAAGAAGATTACCCAGTACACCCGGTATCTAACCGTGGCGCTGACCCTCTTCCAGGGATTCATGACAGCCATTGCGCTTGAGCGTTCCGGCCCCCAGATAGTAATCAATCCGGGCTGGGGATTCCGCTTGATGGTTATGATAACCCTGACTACCGGTACCGCTTTCATCATGTGGATTGGAGAGCAGATCACCGAGCGCGGAATCGGAAACGGGATCAGCTTGATTATCTTTGCCGGCATCGTGGCAGGGCTGCCGAGAGCTATTCAAAGCATCATTGAAAATGTGCAGCAGCGCACTTGGTCAATTTTTACTGTTTTAATCCTGATAGCCTTGATGATCGTGGTTGTCGCTGCGGTCGTTTTCGTAGAGCGGGGACAGAGGAAGATACCAGTTCAGTACGCCAAACGTGTCGTAGGTCGGCGCGTGTACGGCGGGCAGGCTACCCATCTTCCCCTCAGGGTCAATTCCGGCGGAGTGATTCCGGTCATTTTTGCGGCTTCGATTGTTTCGATTCCCTCCACGCTGGGTGCCCTGGTGCCGTACACGTTCATGAAGAGCCTGGCCAGCCAGCTCACGCAGGGAATGCCGCTGTACAACCTTCTCTATGTAGCTGGAATCATCTTTTTCTGTTTCTTCTATGTCAGTATCATTTTTAACCCGATGGAAGTGGCCGACAACATTCGAAAATATGGCGGATATATCCCAGGCATCCGGCCGGGCCACAGGACGGCTGAGTTTATTGATCGCATATTGAGCCGGCTTACCCTTGCAGGCGCCGTTTACCTGGTTCTTGTATGCCTTTTGCCGGAATTCATGATCACCGGATTTAAAGTCCAGCCGATTCCCTTGATTGGCGCTAGACTCGACGACTGGCTGAATTCGGCCGGTATGAGCTGGATTACCACAGGCATGGGCGTAACATTTTATTTTGGGGGTACTTCTCTTTTAATCGTAGTTGGCGTTGCGATGGATACCATCCAGCAGATTGAATCGCAGTTGATCATGCGTCATTATGATGGATTCATGAAAAAGGGAAGAATCCGGGGCAGAAGAGGATAGAACAGGATTACGAAGTACGAGTGACGAATGACGAATTTAAATATAGGCTGTATGCTTTCAATTCGTCACGCGTAATTCGTCATTCGTAATTTGGAGTTTGATGAAAGGCGATGGAGTAGCAATAGTAATGCTGGGGCCGCCGGGCGCCGGAAAGGGCACCCAGGCGCGAAAATTGAGTGACTCATTGAAGCTGCCTCATATTTCCACCGGTGATATGCTTCGGGAATCGCTCAAGAACCAGACGGAATTGGGAAAAAAGGCGCAGCAATACATGAACTCCGGCGCTCTGGTTCCCGATGCCTTGGTGGACGCCATAGTGGCTGAACGCCTCGATCGAGAGGATTGCAGCAAGGGATTTATCCTTGACGGATACCCTAGAACACTCGCCCAGGCGCAGGCTCTCCAGCCTTTACTGGACCAGAAGCACAGGAAAGTTTTGGCTATCGGGATAGAGATTGAAGACAGCGTTTTGGTTCAACGGCTCTCGTCCCGCTGGTCATGCCCGAAATGCGGGAAGGTTTATAATGCCCAGCTTGAACCGGGAAAAAGAAATGGCCGCTGCGACGAGTGTTTTGAAGAGCTAGTGCAGAGGAAGGATGATACTGAAGCGGTGGTTGCCAAACGGCTTCAGGTTTATCACAACAACACTCAGCCGCTGATCCGGCACTACCAGGATCAACGTGCCTATTGTAATGTGACCGGCGACCAGCCCATTGACCGAGTGTTTGAAGACGTTAAGAAACTGATTGAGAATCACAAGTGACGAATTACGAGAATGTGTTCCGGTTCGTGACTGGTAATTCGTAACTCTTTTATGTGTGCTATGCCCAAAGAAGATGCAATAGAAGTAGTTGGAACAGTGATCGAAACGCTTCCCAATGCCATGTTCCGGGTTGAATTGGAAAGCAAACACATGGTGCTGGCACATGTTTCGGGAAAGATGCGTAAGAACTTCATTCGCATTTTGCCGGGCGATAAGATTCTGGTTGAGCTGTCGCCTTACGATTTATCTCGGGGCCGAATCGTCTATAGGTACAAATAAGTCTGCAGCCTTCGATCAAGTCTGCAGTTTTTATAAGGGGAGTGCAGCAACGGAAAATGGGTTGGCGTGACAATCAGTTCATGTTCAATTCCGGCTGCCGGCTGCCTATTATTTATGAAGGTTAGAGCGTCAGTAAAGAAAATCTGCTCAAAATGCAAGGTAGTGCGCCGCAAGAGAGTGATTCAAATTCGGTGCTCAAATCCCAAGCACAAGCAGCGTCAAGGCTAAGGGGGAGGTAATCATTGGCTAGAATCGCAGGAGTGGATCTGCCACTGAACAAAAGGGTTCAAATCGGTCTGACCTATATCTATGGAATAGGGCAAAGCAGAGCGACTAAAATCTGTCAGGAAGCCGGGATCAATTTAAGTACCAAGGTCAAGGACCTGACCGAAGACGAAACGGTTCGTGTGCGGAACATAATCCAGAGAGACGGGATGGTAGAAGGGGATTTGCGGAAAGCGATTTCCCTGGATATCAAGAGACTCATGGAGATTGGATCCTATCGAGGTTTGCGACACAGGCGCGGGCTTCCGGTCCACGGACAGCGGACGCATACAAATGCCCGGACGCGCAAGGGACCGCGACGGATTGTCGGGAAGAAGTAGAATATAGCTGGAGTCATAAATGGCAGAGAAACAACAAAAGAAAACAAGCAAGCGGAAGACCGGCAAGAAGCGGGAGAAGCTTAATATTCCGTCGGGTGTGGCGCATGTCCTGGCTACATTCAACAACACGATCATCAGCATCACGGATCTCGAAGGCAACCTGCTTGCGACGTCGAGCGCCGGTGCGGTGGGTTTCAAAGGCTCCCGGAAAGGAACGCCTTTCGCCGCGCAGCAGGCGGCCACAATAGCCGCCACTGCCGTCAAAGAATTCGGCATGCGCTCCCTGCAAGTGCACCTGAAGGGGCCGGGCGCGGGCCGGGAATCGGCTATTAGGGCGCTGCAAAGCTCAGGACTGGAAGTAAAAGCCATCCGGGACATCACGCCCATCCCGCACAATGGATGCCGTCCACCCAAGCGCCGCAGAGTCTAACGGAATTACGAATTACGAGTTACGAATTACGAATTGAAACAAGCAAACTAGTTGACGGTTTTAATTCGTAATTCGTAACTCAAAATGATGGAATATTAGAAAAGGAGCAAATAATTTGGCTAGATACCGCGAAGCGAAATGTCGGCTTTGCCGGCGGGAAGGCATGAAGCTCTTCCTGAAAGGGGACCGCTGCTTCAGGGATTCCTGCTCCATTGAAAAGCGCAATTTCCCTCCCGGACAGCATGGCCGTAGTCATCGGCCCAAGACGGCTGGGTACGGGATTCAACTGCGCGAAAAGCAGAAAGTAAAGCGAATTTATCGAGTTCTCGAAAACCAATTCGCCAATTATTTCGGCAAGGCAGAAAGAAAGAAAGGGATAACGGGCGAAACACTCCTTTTGAATTTGGAAATCCGGCTTGACAACGTCGTATGCAGGCTGGGATTCGCGCCCTCTCGCGACCAGGCTCGGCAGTTGGTTACTCACGGGCATGTTCTCGTCAACGGCAAAAAAGTGAATATTCCCTCGGCACAAGTTAAGGCTGGGAATGTGATCTCCTTGCGCGAAAATACCAAGAAAAATCAACAGGTCCTGGATTCGATTGGCACTGTCGGAGGAAGAGGCGGCGTGCCTGCATGGCTGGAACTGGATGCGGACGGCTTGAAGGGCACCGTTTTGGCGATGCCTAAGCGCGAAGATATTCAAATGCCCATTGACGAGCAACTCATCGTGGAACTCTATTCGAAGTAGGGAGATGAGGTAAGGGGAAAAATATGACTAGAGCTTTTCAGAAGCCCAAAAGGCTTATCTGCGATCTTGAAACCCTGAGTCCGACGTACGGTCATTTTTACGCACAGCCCTTTGAAAGAGGTTTTGGCACGACTATAGGAAATGCGCTGCGCCGGGTCCTGCTTTCCTCCATTGAGGGAGCGGCTATAACCGCAGTGAAGATCGAAGGTGTCCTCCATGAGTTCACGCCAATTCCGAACGTGACGGAAGATGCCACGAACATCATCATGAATTTGAAACTGGTTCCCCTGAAACTCCATGTGGACCACCCGAAAACCATCTATCTGGAGTCGGACCAGGCCGGCGTGCTTACATCCGGCCATATCACTCCCGACCCCGATATCGAGATTCTCGATCCCAATGTACATATCGCCACCATCGGTGAAGGCGGCAGACTTAAGATTGAAATGCGCATCAAAAAGGGGCGCGGTTTCATCCAAGCCGACGAGAATTTTGAGGAGGATCTGCAGATAGGATATATTCCTCTGGACAGCGTTCATTCCCCAATAAAGCGGGTCAACTACGCTGTCGAAGCGGCGCGCCTCGGCCAGACTACCGACTTTGACAAGCTCGTGCTCGATGTTTGGACAAACGGCTGCATCCCGCCCCAGGATGCAATCGCTCAAGCGGCGAAAATTGTGAAGGATCACATGTTTATCTTCATCAATTTCGAAGAGCAGCCGGAAGAAGAGGAAGAGGAAGTCGACCGGGAAGCCGAACGGATGTATGAGAATTTAAAACGCTCTGTTGAAGAACTGGAGCTTTCTGTACGTTCCTATAACTGCCTCAAAAACGCCGATATTAAAACAATCGGCGAACTCGTTCAGAAGACCGAAGGCGAAATGCTCAAGACCAAGAACTTCGGCCGCAAGTCATTGAACGAGATTAAAGAGATTCTTTCCGAAATGGGACTGTCGTTCGGCATGAAGCTCGACCCGGAGGGGAAACCGGTTCCTGCCCCAAAACCGGAATAGCCTGAAGAACGATCAGATCGGAGAATGGATTCATGAGACATCGAGTTGGTGGAAAAAAACTGGGGAGAAAAACAGCTCATCGCGTGATGATGTTCCGTAACATGGTTACGTCGCTCTTTGACAAGGAGCGGGTGAGGACAACTCTGGATCGCGCCAAGGCGGTTCGCCCCATAGCAGAACGAATGATCACGTTGGGGAAACGTGAGTCGCTTCATGCCCGCCGCCAGGCATTGGCATTTGTAAAAGATCCTGCAGTCGTTTCCAAACTTTTCGATACGCTTGCTCCGCGATTTTCCCAGAGACCCGGAGGCTATACCCGCATCATCCGGCTCGGGCACAGGGATGGCGACGGTGCACAAATGGCATATCTTGAATTAATCGGGAGCGAATACACCCCTTCAAAAAAAGAAGAAAGCAAGGGGAGTAAAAAAGGTGCAAAGGAGGCCGCTGCTGGGAGTGAGAAGAAGGAAAAGTGACGAAAGCAATAAAGAAAAGTTTGAAGCAGCCGGGCAGTCCGAAGTACTCAATGAATTTCGACAAAGTTCCCCGCGCCAAAATGCCAACACGCTTGGGGAACTTCACCATCTACGGTTTTCGAGATCTCGATTCAGGTGAAGAAGCCGTGGCCTTGGTGGCGGGAACCCCAAATCCCGATGCCGCTGTACTCGTTCGAATTCATTCCCAATGTTTGACAGGTGATGTCTTTTCCTCCAAACGCTGCGATTGCGGCGAGCAGCTGGAAGCTGCCATGAGCCTGATCTCCAAAGCCAAAGCCGGAGTGCTGGTTTATCAGCAAAAAGAAGGCAGGGGCATAGGGCTGATCAACAAAATTCACGCCTACGAGCTTCAGGATAAAGGCCGGGACACAGTTGCAGCCAATACTGAGCTGGGATTTGAAGCGGACTTGAGAGACTATCGAATGCCGGCTGAAATTCTTAAATACCTGGGCGCGGTCCGCATCCACCTGCTTTCCAATAATCCCGAAAAAGTCCAGGGATTGGAACAGGAGGGGATATTCATAGAGAAGCGCATCCCACTGGAAATTGCTCCCAGTTCGTTGACCCGCAATTACCTGAAGATAAAGAAGGAAAAACTCGGTCACATCTTGAGCAAGGTTTGAAAAAAGCTGACAGCTTTTTATTCAACCACTTTGCGGATGTCGTCGTCCGTTCCCGGCCGACCGTCGGGGCCGATGGACCAGATTATGACGGCATTTTTCTGGCGCTCTGCGCCAAGTGGTCGCCTCCAGGAATCCAGGCGGACGAGCGGCGTCATGAATTTGGGCGATAAAATGTCCGACAGCGAAATGTAGCCGCTGAATTCGGGCAGGGAGCCGGTGGCTTTCTTATAAGCCTGAACCGAGACAGCCACCTGATCCAGCAGCTTCCGTGTTTCTTCAACCCTCACCATCTCCAGAGCCCGCTCGAGATTGTCGACCTTTTCCCACTGGCCATGTCCCAGTCGAACCTCCCGGACTTCCCATTTGCCCCGAACTCTTTCCAGCCGGAAAGCCGTTTTGAGCCTGGTCTCGACAATAGCCTCGGACCCGCTTGTCTGGCTGACTTTGGCTACATCCACGTCTTCCTTTTCCAGCGTTTCCTGAGGAATTCCGGCAATGATGCCACGCGCGTTCCCGCTACTGAGGCTGCGCCCGCCACAGGCGCTCAATAACAAAATGGGAAAAAGAAAATATAAAAAACGCATGGGTCTATTTTATAGTAAATGTGACTGGAGTTAAGGTTAATCTTAAGAGGATCTGGAAGCCAGAAGCCGGAAGCCGGAAGAAATTCCAATGCATGCTGCTTGGATGCTCATTTGGCGATTTTTTTCGGATGTTAGTAATTCGTTTTTATTCCGGCTTCCGGCTTCCGGCTTCTATTCTAAATATGGCGACCACCACAGACACTTCCGTGCAATTCCTGAAAGGGATCGGGCCACGACGCTCCGAAATGCTCGCCGCCCATGGAATTCGGAATGCGGGAGATCTGCTCGACTACATCCCATTTCGATACGAGGACCGCACACAGTTCCGGCCGATCAAAACGCTGCAGGAGGGTGAATTGGTTTTGATCCGGGGCGAAGTTTCCAGCCTGGGTGGATTTGATACGCGTCGCCGCGGATTTTCAATTCTCGAGCTGCTGGTGCGGGACGGCAGCGGCAGCGCAAAAGTGAAATTTTTTAATCAACCCTATTTGCGCCGGGTATTCCATGTGGGAACAAAGCTCGTCCTTTATGGGCAGATGAAAAAGGACCCGTATGCGCGCAACTCAGCGGTCATGATGAATCCGGAATGTGAAATCCTCGAGGACGAAGAGCGCGATTCAGTGCATTCCGGGCGCGTAACGCCTATTTACAGGAGACTGGGCGATCTTCGCACCCGAACCTTGCGCCAGATCATGTTTTCCTTGATTTCCGGTCTGTCGACGGAACTCCCCGACGCTCTTCCGGTTTATCTTAGCAGGCAATTGCATCTCCTTCCCAAGAGCCGGGCTGTCCAGCAACTCCATTTCCCAGAATTCAAGGGGACCAGTTTGCAGGATCGCGAGAAGGAACTGAGCTTGCTGAACGGCGGCCTTTCCCCGGCTCACAAGCGACTGATTTTCGAGGAGCTTTTTCAGCTGCAGGTCGGGATCAGGATGGCTCGCGAAAACCGCGTGCGGCACGTCAAGCA
>JAHFUH010000731.1 GCA_023265215.1 Acidobacteriota bacterium | reverse complement strand
GGAATAAAACAAATCCTTTCGTCCTGATATCCAGGCCACCGATTCAACATGAAGGGGGTGAATGCCGAAAAACAGGGCAGAAAGGGCCGCTATCGCCGGCTGTTTGGTAAGCAGCAAAATGACATAGAACACAAGCAGAACATTAAGCAGGTGAAAAATGAAATTTGTTCGATGATATGTCAGGGCATTTAATCCCCCCACTTTGTAATCCAAAGCATAGCTGATCATTGTAACCGGCTGATACATTCTTAGATAACTAGTGGAAAAAAATCTAAGTATAGATTGGCCGTCAAGCTGCCTGATATCCTTGTTATTGCTGACATATTCGTCGTCATCCCATTTGACAAAACCATTATTGAGAGAATTAGAATAGACAATAACGGTTGTCAGCAGGATGGCGGCAACCAGTACTCGGGTAATCAATTTGGCTTTAGGCGCCTTGATTGCCGATTTCTCAGGCACGACAGCTTTATTTCTCTTGTTGGCTTTCATTCCTGTATGTTTTGTCAGCTACTATATGTTGATACCGCAGATCATTATGATTTGAGCAATATAAAATACGCCTGTGCGATCCGAATCCTCAGAAACCCGGCATAATACTATTTGGAGCGATAGGGGTTAAATTCTAGCCTGAGTTTCCTGATTAAGTATAGCTAAAAGCCTGTCATACATCGCTGATCTTCTCCGGGAAAGGGTTATTCGCAAACAGGGGCGGATCGGAACCGATTTGGAAGAGAATGCACGATTTGGTTGTTGTCGCCTGAAGAGGAAATATTTGCTAGGTGCCTGATAAATAAGGGCGTAAACTCCATTCCGGTTTTTCAAGAGGAGAGTTTGTGCGCATCCTAATCAGCGGAGGAGCTGGATTTATTGGCTCGACCATTGCGCGATCGTTTCAGGAAAAATCCTGTAATCAGGTAGTGGTCTTGGATAACTTAAGGCGCAGGGGATCAGAGCTCAATCTCCTGTCTTTCAAAAAAATGGGCGTCGAATTTCACCATGGCGATATCCGCGAACCTGACGACTTGCTGGATATACCGGGCAGCTTCGATTTGATGGTTGAAGCAGCGGCAGAGCCCAGCGTTCAAGCAGGGCAGCAGGGCTCACCCGCTTATGTGATTGGGACTAATCTACACGGCACGATCAACTGTCTTGAATATGCCCGCAAAAGAGCAGGGCTGTTTGCGTATTTTTCAACTTCCAGGGTTTATTCCATTTCTTCCCTGCGCGCCATTCAGCTGGATGAAACACCAGAGCGTTTTGAGATGGCAGCCCAACAAACTCTTCCGGGAATTTCTGAGCGCGGTATAGACGAAGGGTTCCCGACGAACACGGCTCGTTCCCTGTACGGCGCCACTAAACTGGCTTCTGAGCTTTTGATTCAGGAATACGTGGATTCATATGGAATTAAGGCAATAATCAATCGTTGTGGAGTCATCGCCGGTCCCGGCCAGTTCGGAAAAACCGATCAGGGAGTCATCAGCCTCTGGGTGGCAAACCACTACTTCGGCCTGCCATTGAATTACAAAGGATTTGGCGGGAAGGGCAAGCAGGTTCGCGACGTATTGCATCCCCTGGATCTCGTAGACCTCCTATCCAAGCAGATCGATAAGCCGAATTATTGGAACGGGGAACCATTCAATATAGGGGGCGGGCGGCCCATATCCGTATCGTTGCTGGAGCTGACCGGCTTGTGCCGTGACATTGGTGGGCGCAGCGTCGCGATCGGCAGCACCGAGAATACGGAACGCGTGGACGTTCCTCTGTATTTGACGGACTGCAGCAAGGCGCAACGCTTTTTCGGTTGGCGCCCGCAAAGAGACATCGAGACCATTGTGTCGGAAATCGCTGAGTGGGTTCGATCGAATGAAAGCGCGCTCAGGCAGATTTTTGCTCCTGAGACAATGTAAGCAGGAATTCAAGTATGGCTACGGCACTTGTGACAGGTTCCGCCGGACTGATAGGCAGCGAAACAGTGAGATTCCTCCATGACAAAGGGCTGGATGTCATCGGTATTGACAACAACCTGCGCGAGTATTTTTTTGGCACGGATGGGACCACGCGTCGGATGGCCTAAAAATTGGCATCTTTGCTGCCTCGTTACAGACACATGGATATCGACATTCGCGATCAGGAAGGCGTTTTCAGGCTATTCCGGCAAGAATCCGATATCGCGCTTGTGGTGCACTGCGCCGCACAACCAAGCCATGATTGGGCTGCCCGCGAACCTTTGACCGACTTCACCGTGAATGCGTATGGCACGATGATTCTGCTGGAAGCCGTGCGCCGCTTCGCCCCTGAAGCGGTTTTTATCTTTACATCAACCAACAAGGTTTACGGCGATGCGCCCAATTCCCTGCCATTGATTGAACTTGAAACGCGCTGGGAGATCTCGCCTGGTCACGCCTACTCACGGCACGGCATTGATGAATCAATGAGCATCGATAAATGCATGCACAGCATATTCGGGGCAAGCAAGGTCGCAGCGGATATCATGACGCAGGAATATGGGCGCTATTTCGGTTTGAAGACGTGCGTGTTCCGTGCAGGCTGCCTCACCGGTCCCGAGCATGCCAGCGCCGAGCTTCATGGGTTTCTGGCGTATCTTGTCAGATGTCTGGTTTTCGGGCGCCCATACAAAATTTATGGCTATAAAGGAAAGCAGGTCCGAGACAACCTCCATTCCTATGACCTGGTCAATGCCTTTTGGCATGTCTTTAAGAATCCCAAGAGCGGCGAAGCATACAATATCGGCGGTTCGCGACACAGCAACTGTTCGATGTTGGAAGCGATACGAATATCCGAGAACCTTTCCCGGCAAAAATTGAATTATTCT
>JAHFUH010000730.1 GCA_023265215.1 Acidobacteriota bacterium | reverse complement strand
TTCTGCTCAGGAACTCACCGACCTCCCTGTAACTCAGATTCTGGCGGATTCATCCGCATTTGAAGTGCCGTTTTATCTGAAAACAGCAAAGGAATGGGGTTCATGGGAAGGCGAAATCGTCCACAGGGACCGCGGGGGGAATTTCCTGAAGGCGCGTGGGACTCTGACAATGCTTGTGAGCCGCGAAGGCCACCATAGCGGTTATCTGCTGATTTCGAATTTCGACGCATCATCAATGCCGGGCAAAGACGATGGTTTGGCTACGGCTGAAGTCGCAGCCAAACTGCGCATAATCGCTCATGACCTGAACAATCCGCTTGCCGTGATTATGGGACTCACCCAGTTGCTGATTCTTGATGAGAATTGTCCGGGGAAAATACGAACAGACTTCGAAAAGCTTTATTCAGAACTGCAGCGGGTGGTTCAGGTTGTTGAGAGATTGCACGGCTATGCAATCTCTCTTTATGGAACAACTGAAAATCCAAACTTGCCTGGGATGGCGTCAAGCGCCTGATGCAACGCGGAGGTCCCGCCCGCAATGTTCTTCGATCTGCCGCCTTTATTAGCGGGCAGGATGCCCGCGTTCCCGTATCAATAAGATCTGGGCAGCTGTTCGAGCGCCTTTGGATTAATCCGGATCTTGCCCGCTTTTTCCAACTCGTCGGTGACTTTTGTGAGGTGCTCCTGAAAATAAGAATCTTCTTTTGCTGCAAGAAGCCTTTCTCTCAACTGCGGTTTTTCTTTCTGGAACGCAGCCTCGTCCAACGGAGTGCGTGACATCACCTGAAAAACGGCAGTGTTGTCCATCAATGCTATGGGAGTGCTCACGCTTCCCACGGGCAATTCAAATGCGGCCGAGTTGAAAGCCGGGTTGGATCCAATTTCCGGATCCGGAGTGCCGTTGTATTTAAAGGCCTGGCTTGTTTTCACATTCCAATTCATTTCTTTGGCAACTTTTCCGAGGTTGCTTTGTTTGCGGGCATCTTCGGATATCTTTTTTGCCTCCGCCTGCATCAACTCTTTTGACTTGTTCTCAATGTAATCTTTTTCCACCTGGGCTCGTGATTCGGAAAATTCGCCCGGTCTTGCCATTTGCACTTCAAGCAGCTTTGGAATTGCGTAACCCAGCGTATGTTCGACCGGCTTTCCGATTGTATTGACCTCTTTCATTTCAAAGGCTTCATTCTTGAGATCTTCGGAAATGTCGAATTGGAAAGCATTGTCCTCTTTGCTGAACGGCTTGGTTTCCCGCACCTCTGCAATATCTCCCAGGTTTTTTCCCGCCGAAACCAGATCTTTTTGTTTTCCGGCAGCATTGGCGGCTTCTTCCGTCTTTTGTTTTGCCTGCTCCCTGGCTTTCGATTGCTGGATGCTGTTGACGATGCTAATCCGGTTGGATTCAAGAGTGGGGGTGTCGTGACTTAAGAGCTTTATTATGTGGTACCCGGCTCCGCTTTGGACTACTTCCGAAATCTCACCGGGCTTCAACGAAAATGCAATGTCTTCGAATTCTTTGGGCACCAGTCCCTGTCCACGAGAGAAGGGCGGCAAAATGCCACCCTTGCCATTTGAAGCAGCATCCGCAGAGTAGTTTTTTGCCAATTCTCCGAAGTCTTTGCCGCTTTTGGCCATTTTCAGGACCTTCTCGGCGGTCGCTTTAGTGTCGGAGTTTTTGGCCGGATCGCTTGGCTTAAATAATATGTGAGCAACGCTGACTGTTTCCGGATGAGGCGTTTTATCCCATTCCTGTTTAATCTCCTGCTCAGTCACCTTAATGCTGGGGATAATTTGAGAGGTGCGTACCAGAAGGTACTGGATTTTACGCTTTTCCTTAACTCTGTAGGCTTCCTTATGCGATTCAAAATACGCCTGCAGATCCGCTTCAACCGGTTTTACGCGCTTCTTGAAATCATCCTTTTTCAGCACAAGATATAAAACCTGGGTTTCCTGGTTTGCGCGGGAGAACTCGTCTTTCAGTTCGCGTTAACTGATTCCCAGCGAATCGGCGAAAATACTGCGCAGCTTTTTATCCAACGCCTGAAGCCGGATGTTTTTTTCGAACTCGGCTATGGAAATATCATTGGAGGCGAGAATCGCTTTGTAACGCTCCAGACCTATGAACTTGCCCTGATCTTGCAGAGCAGGATAATTTTCAATCCCATTTTGCACTTCGGCTTCAGTAACTTCTATTCCCAGGCGATCGGCGATAATTTCCTCAACCTGGCCGTTAATCAGCGAATCGAGCACCTGCCTGGATAATCCCAATGCTTTCAGCGTTTCTGGATCGAGATTTCTGCCCGAGGATTTATTGTAATATTTTATCATTTGGCTGTACTTCTCGATCAAATCGCTCATCGGGATGGTGCGGCCGTCGACCGTTGCGGCAGAAGTGTCCGTCGTGACTTTGCTGTCGTTCATGCCAGGAACGAAAAACAGGAGCATGCCTAGAGCTAAACTGAAAATTACCAGCCAAAGAATACTTTTTAGCCGTTTTTTCCGGCGCATTATGTCCAGCATGGGGATGTGAAGCCTCCAATTTGATTTACGAAAATGCACATTATAGCACACGCTTTACAAACCTGTCGGTCATCCTTAGGGCATGGGGTGTAATTGGAAGTGCGAGTCAAACGGAAGTGACTCAATGTTTGGGGGAATTTGTCATTTTTCATTTGGTCGCTGCAGGCCTTTGGACTCTTTCTGTTGAGGTGCTGGAGAATACATGCAACGAGCATCCCTCCGACCGGCTTAAATCCCCCCCAATGACAATTGATAATTGACAAATGATAAATTTCGGGCTTTGGATTCTGGCGTAATTTACTCGAAGACGCCAAGATCCAA
>JAHFUH010000729.1 GCA_023265215.1 Acidobacteriota bacterium | reverse complement strand
GCTGGTCGATTTATTGGTCAGGTTCACCCGGAGTATCTTCCCTGTGTATCCACCTGTCATTTTCGTCCCTCCTATTCCGTTGCCTTAGGTTTCGGTTTCGGCTCAAACGTCATCGGCTTTTGCTTCACCTGCAGTGCCACTGCAGGTGGGATGATGGTGCTGTTTTCCACCAGGCCCAGATTCAACCAGTGTTCATTCCTAAGGTTAACATCATAACCTTCATTATCTGTCTGGTCGGGAGTGACTGAGACAAACTTGATAGCCTTCATCGGACAGGATTCTACGCAGGCTTGCTTTCCGTTGACACCGCCCTTTTCTTTCCAGTGCGGAGTATCAAGGCAAAGGTCGCACTTGGACGATTTCTTTTCAACGTGATTCCAAATGGTGCGGTGCGGGTGTTGGGGACACATTCGAATACAGGTCTGGCAGCCAATGCATTTCTTGCTGTCAATCCTGCGAACGTTGCCGTTTGCTGTATCCACGTAGGCAGCACCGACAGGGCAATTCTCAACGCATACCGGTGTTACGCACTGTCGGCAGGGAGCCATCTTGACGTCGTAGGGGAATTTTCCGAAGGAGTCTTGCATGATCTGGATGCGCGAGAGCGACAGATTTTGGACTCCATAATGGGTCAGGGAACAACTCAGCATGCAGGTTGTGCAGCCCGCGCACTTCTTGCTGTCATATACCAGGTATCCTTTTGATGCGGCATAATCGGTTTTTGCAGGTGCCGGGGATGTAGTTGGAATAGCTGCAGCGACCGGTGTACAAACGGCTAATGCGGCTCCGCCACCTATCAGGAAATCCCGCCTTGAGTAATCTGTGGTCCTGGCCCTTTTCTTGTCAGCTTTCTTGCCTCCAGCCATAGGGTAACTCCTTCGCCAGATATTTATTTTGATACGTGCTTATTAACCTGAGATTTTATCCCAGATTGGGCAATGAAGCTCCGGAATTTTGCTCATTTTCACATTTTGAAATCACTGTAATCAATTGAGGACAATTATGCTATAAACTGTCATTAATAAAATAATATCAAGGATTTATCATTTGGGCCGCGCATGTGAGCGGACCAGCAGTAGTTACCTTAAGGGGAGGTAAGATGAAAAGAAAGCTGCTATTGTACAATGGCCTATTGGCGGCTGCAGTCTTGATCCTTAGCGGTATCGCACCGGCGCAAAACACTCGTAATGCCGCGGCTTCCAAGGATAGTTTGATTACTGTTCTGAATCCGGCCGTTATAGACAAACTCGCTGAGCGTGTGCCGCTGGCACCCCGGCTTGACAGCCTGGAAGGCAAAACGATCTACATCGTGGATACGAATTATGAAGGATTCGGACGTCTTCCTGTCCTCGAAAGAATGCAGTCGTGGTTCACCAGGAACATGCCGAATGTGAAGATCATAATGAAGCTGAAGAGCGGCAATTACGCTGCGGATGACCCTGCACTATGGAAGGAGATAGCGGCCAACAAAGGGAACGGAGTAATCATCGGCGTTGCCGGCTGATGGGGCTGCCTCGCGGCCGTGAGCCGCTTCTCCCAAACTTTGGAAAAACAGTATGGCATTCCTACCGTCCCGCTTGCGAACGAAAACGTTGTCTCTTTCGGGATTAATGCCCATTTCAAATACAATACCGGCATGCCCCTCCGTTGGGTCGGTGTGCCATATCCGTTTACGGGGCTCAGCGAAGAAAAGCTGAAAACCTATCTCGAAGGCAAGGATAATGTCAGCGGTAAGCCGATCATGCAGGCAATTGTTGACGGCTTGACAAAACCTCTGACTGCCGAAGAAAAGAAGACGGGAATCCCCCCCGAGTCGGCGCCCGAGCCCAGATTCCTGCCCCCGGGCACGGAAGATAATTTGCAGCGCCTGTTTAAGGATAAGCACTGGACCGATTATAATCCGATCATACTCCCGACAGCCGAGAGAGTGGCTGCAATGCTGAAAGGTACCAGCCACAAGCCGGATGAGATAATCAAAAAAGACCCCGGTGTCTTTGGTCAGATCCGTCCATTTACGGTGGAAAAGGTTGCCATCATTGCCGTCATGGCAGGAGCCAAAACCGAATATCTGCCGACAATCCTGGCGATGTCGACGCAGGTTCCGTATATGGATTCCACAACATCCAATGCAAGCATGGTGCTGATCAACGGACCGGTACGCAAACAGATTGGAATGAATTCAGGCATCGGCGCGCTTGGTCCGACTGCAGAGGCGAATTCCGTCATCGGCCGGTCCATGAACCTGATACACAGCATAATCCAGGGATATCAGGAGGGAGTGACCGGATTCTCCTCGCTCAGCAATCCGCTGCGCTACAACAACATGACCATAGCGGAAGCGGAGGAAGAGCTTCCGGCAGGATGGAAACCGTTCCATGTGGTGAATGGCAATAAGCCTGAAGAAAGCATCCTCACGATATTGACTGGCTGGAATTTTGTAAACTGCTCAGGTTCGGTCGTAGAGCACTATCCTCCGCAGTATTTAATGAGAGATTTCACTCGGGTACTGGCTGCCATGGGGTCGGCAACACTCATTATGGACCCATCCGTTGCCTACCAACTTAAAAACACTCAAGGTTTTCAAACCAAGGAGGCGCTTTCCGAGTGGCTCTCTCAGAATGCAGTTACGGAAGCTGGAACCTATTGGGCTAACTCCATCGCTTCCGGCATGATGGGTCCCCTCGGCAAACAGGGTCTGGAGCCCTATGCAAGTTGGCAGAAAGTCCCGAGCGATGCGCTGATAAAACACTTGCCTGATCCGAAAAAGATCCGGACGATCGTGGCGGGAGGAAAAACGGCGAGCGTCTGGTTCATTACCGATTTCATGGCCGGCAGAGGTGTA
>JAHFUH010000210.1 GCA_023265215.1 Acidobacteriota bacterium | reverse complement strand
AGGTCAATATGCCCTTTTTGACGGTTATACGACCTTATGCGCGGCTTTAATAAAACGCTCGTCTGGAACTATTGCAAATAAAAGCCTTTTAAGGCCGACTTGTGTATAACAGTGTGGGCAACGCCCCAGGATTGGATGCAACAGATTTCCAAGGGCTGAAGGCCGATCCATAATGGGTTTTGCAATTGGCTCTTAATTCAGTGGGTGCAATCGGAAGTGCGAGTCAAGGTGTTTCATGCGCTGAAAGCGAGAAGCAGCAAAGCCCAGGGTGAATAAAGGTATGTGAAGGGAGCCCTGTAGGAGCGGCACAATTGGCCGGTGTCACGCCCTTACAGGGCTTTTTCTCTTCCGTATCCTACCCAGGGCTTCGGCCGCTTTGCGGCCTTCGCCCTGGGCTTTGTTGCGCCGCGCTTTCAGCGCTTATAATCGTTTATTGTCCATCATACATTGGACTCGTACTTCCGATCGCACCCTAATTCAGTTTCTTAATTGCAGCAGGAACAATTCGTATGATAAAAGACTCTCCATGCGAAAACTAATTCTGTCTATCGGATCTATTATTTTTGCTTATTCTCTTTTATCAGCACCGGCATTTGCTGCGGACCATCCGTTCCAGATTACTTCTGCTGAAGGAGATTCCTCGGTATTTTTCGGATTCCTTGCGCAGGGACAGGTGGAACGGGTCCGCACAACCTCAGGAATCGGCGACTCACAGGACATTCTTCTCCGCCGATTCCGCTTTATTGCATCCGGTCAATTCAGCGAGAAAATGACCTTTTTCATCGACACGGATAGTCCAAATCTTGGCAAAGGAACTGCCGGCGGCGCTAAAATCGAAGACCGGATTTATCTGCAGGACGCCATATTAACGTACACATTTCGGCCGGAGTTTCAGATTGATGCCGGTATGCTGCTGGTGCCGTTCTCGCACAACTCGGGTCAAAGCGCAGCCACCCTTCTGTCTATTGATTATGGTCCCTGCACTTTTTTGGCTTCTGATCCGACAAACTCCCGAGTGGGGCGCGATTACGGCATTCAAGCCCGCGGGTATCTTTTTAAAAAACATTTTGAGTACCGAGCCGGGATTTTTCAGGGAAATCGCTCCACCATGACATCCAACCCGGGCACGACAAACGACTTTCGGTACGCAGGACGAATCGTATGGTATCCGTTTGATTCCGAAACGGGATTTTTTTATACCGGCACGACCTTGGGCGCCAAAAAGACATTGGCAATTGGCTCGGGATTTGATCATCAAATGAAATACAATGCCGGTTCCCTGGATATATATTATGATCGACCGATACGTCATGGAGACGCAATTACGCTGCAGGCCGATTATACGCATTTTGAGGGAGGCCTTACTTTCCCGCAGTTGCCGCGCGAAAATGTGTGGCTGGTAGAAGCCGGCTACTATAATCGCCCAACCAAGCTCGGTCCGTTCCTTCAATTATCCAACCGTTTATTTACCGATCCCAAAAGAAGCGATCTGAAGAAGTACACCGGGGGCATTGCCTACTGGCCGAACGGGCACCGGTTCAACCTTAAATTCGGGGCAGGCCGATCGCTTGGAAGCGTTTCATCGGAAGGCTGGCAGGTAGTCTTCCAGGGGCAGGCATTCATTCTTTAATGTTTAGGGCATGCGCAAGAATTACTTGGCATTTTGCTGCCGGCCCCCAAGCCCGCTGGCCAGGCGCGAGCGACGAGAACTGGGCCCGAAGGCCCAGCCATGCCGGGCTGCACGTAAGGAGTGAGCAACAACGCCAGCGGGCCTGCGGGCCGCAGCGCCGGGCGGGCATCTGCTTCGGTGCCGCTCCTCGACGATGACACCGCATCGCCTGCGTCGCGTCGCCTTGCATCTGCCCGCCCGGCGCTCGCGCCAAAATGCCAAGTAATTCTTGCGCATGCCCTAAGCAGACAGCAATCACTCAGGACCTCTTTCAGGTTTGTTGTTCCCGCGCTGAAAGCTGGTGGCTATTTTTTTACCGGCGTGGGAAAATCCACATCTATCGAAATCACGCTGTCCAACACTTCCCCGTTTTTGGTAGCCGGAAGGAAAAGCCAAGTGTTCTTCACCCCCTCGATAGCCTTCTGATCTAACCCGTGCCCGAGGCCTCTTACTACTTTGAGATCCTGGATACTGCCGTTCTTGTTCACCAGGCAGGAGATCTTTACTTTTCCGTATATATGGGATTTAAGGGCGTCCTCTGTGGAAGAGATTTCCGGCTTTTCAATTATTTTAGGTGGATTGACTCCGTCGGGATTTATCAGATCCTGCCAGTCCCGGTCCCACTCTGAAGTCCCATCCGTGCTCTTAACGGTTCCAATTTCGCTGATGCCCGCTTGCTGGATAGCTGCCGCCTCGCTTTCATTCTGCAAATCCAGTTCGCCGATTTTTAACGCCAACTGGTCGAAGAAAGCCTTTTCCATTGGTTGGAGATAAAACCGCTTGGCGCCTATCCGCACGCTCAGCTGGTCTATCTGGTCCTGTTCGCGAAAAGCACCAACGATAGTCAATCCCAAGAAAGAGTGACCTTTCAGCAAAACCGAGGCAGAGTATCGCTGCGATTCACTTCGCGAGTCCTTTCGTTCCTGTTCATAAATTTGCCCTATATAAAAACGGCCAGAAGCCGCCTTATAAATAAACTCGTTAGGCTGGGTGACGATGACAAAATCTGAAAGGTTGATAAAATTCACAATAAAAGAGTGTTCCGATGCTGCCTCGGCAGTAATGACGTAGGACGGATTCGCAAAGACAAAGTATTTGGGGCTCGCTTCCGCCCACTGGGAGCCCAAAAACAAAATCAGGAGCAGAGACGCTATTCCAGGAATCCTACTGAATAGATTCATAATGGCTCCCTATTGACCTGATTTCGCAAGCTGAACGCGCTCCTCTACTTGCGAACGGATAGAATTCAGCTTTTCCTGGGTGTCCGCCTCAAAACGCATCACCAGCACGTTCTGAGCGAGATACATGCTCACAAAATCGCCTAACAAAACCACCGATACCCCCCCTGCCCCGTCACAACCAAAGACCTTATCTTCCCGGGAACGGACAGCCGCAGATTTCGAGATGTTTGCGCCGCAGATTCAGCCTGTTCCGGGAATTTTTCCACCAGCGCTCGCATAGACCGAGGATCGACAGTTGCCCATCGATCCGGTTGGTCGAGAACCGACATTTTACATCCCTGTCATTGTATAAGCCTAAGGCACTGCTTGCGAAATTCACTCACATCGATTGGTTTGGTAAAAAAAAGATCCGCGCCTGCACGCAGGACACGTTCCTTAATAGCGGGATTATGATCTCCAGTAAGTGCCACAATCTTGATGTTATGGGTACTTGGATTCGATTTAAGCTTCTGACACACCTCACAACCATTCATTCCCGGCATCATAATGTCGAGGATCAGGAGCGAGGGTTTGTTTTCACCGATAAGCAGCAGGGCTTCAACCCCGCTCTGTGCCTTTGCTATCCTTATCTCTTCATCTCCCGATGTTATTACTCCTTCCAACAGCTCAAGAATATCCTTTTCATCATCGACCAGCATGATCAAGGGAGGATCTTGAGAGAGGTCTGCAGGAATCGGCATCCCGAACTCTTTCATGAATAAAACCAAGTCCTCACGGCTCACTCGCCTGTGGCCCCCTGGGGTTTGAAAAGCTCTCAGCTTTTTCCCCTTCACCCAATTCTGCACAGTCGTAGGGTTTACTCCGCAGATTTGGCTGATCTCGAAAGTGGTAAAAAAAGAACGCCGTATCATAGAGGCATCCCTACGAGTTTAGATTTGGAATATTCCGGATCTCTAAGTAAAATTGAATTATGTCCCAATTTCAAGGCGCGTCAAGAATCCTTTGTATCCCCGGGTTAGGAGATTCGAACATTTTCGCCACTACCAAAGTCATGTCGTCTGCCCTTTCTTCCGCAGCCGTCCAGGAAAGAACCTGTTCGACTATGACGCCCTTCAGCTTATCGGCATCAAGGCTGCGATGTGCCCGAATCAATTCGATCAGGCGATATTCCCCAAATTCCTCCCCCTGTTCATTAACGCTCTCCACTATTCCGTCGGTGTAAGCGACGAGAAGGTCTCCCGGCCGCAGGTGAATTGTTTCCTGTTCGTACTTGGAATCAGCGAATATCCCCACCACGGTTCCGCCGGTGCTCAATCGCTGAAAACCGTCGCCGGAAAAATGCAATGGCGGATTGTGACCCGCATTGCAGTAAGCAAGCGTTTGGTGAACATCATCATAAACCGCATAAAAGAAGGATGCGAATTTATTGGCGGAAGTGTAGCTGTAAATCTGAAAATTCAGTTTCTCGACGATTTGGGCGAGCGATTTCTCTCCATTCAACCCGTTTGGATGCCAAAGATTCAAGACATTGCTTCTCAGGGTCGCCTGCAGATTGGACATCAGCAGTGCGGCGGATATGCCTTTGCCGCAAATGTCCGCGAGCGCCAAACCCAGTTCGTTTTCTCCCAAGAATAAAAAGTCGTAATAATCCCCACTGACGACGCGCGCCGGCAGGCAGATGCCGGAAACCTCCAATCGGCCCATGCTGGGATTTTGTGCCGGAAACAAATGCTCCTGTACTTCCTTGGCAATCTCCAGTTCGCGCTCAAGCCGTTCTTTTTGCACGCGTTCCTTCACCAGGCGCTGAACATATTCCGTCATTTGATTGAAGGAGGCGGCGAGCGCCCCAAGCTGATCTTCAGACCGGACTATGATGCGATGGTTGAAATCCCCTTGTTTCACAAGCTCAGTGCCGAGATCCAGGCTGTGAACGGCATTGGTGATCGATTTAGTTAACAAAAGCCCGATCACAATCGAAATAATTTCAACAACAAGGAAAAAGACGACCGCACCCTCCAACCATCTCAGAATCCTTTTGCCGACTTCATTTTCAGAGCGGAACAAATTCCTCATCAATTTGGATGTGGACAGTTCGACGAGGAGGGCATCGCCGGTGATAGTTTCCTGTCCGCTGGCCCAGGAAATTGGGAACAGAAAAATCGACCGAACGGAGGCGCGTATGGACGCATATTCCGAATCAAAAGTAGAATCTATTATTTTATCTCCGGTCAGATCGGAATTCTGAAGAAAGACGTTCAGGCTGCGAGGGGAAACCGGGCCCGCCAGCATCATGTCTTGTCCGAATCCTGCCTTTAGTATGCCCATAAAATGGCGATCAAAGGGGACCGAAATTTCGATACTGAATGGGAAATCGGCCCGGAAATCACTAGTCACAATACTTCTGAGCAACAAGCTCCGGCTGTAGAGTTGCGGCTGCAAGTCTTCCACAACAAGGCCGTTGAATTCCCTGTCTCCCAGCCAGCCGGGAATTTGATATTTCTTGATCAACTCCTCATCCCGAATCTGATTGGCATATATCTCCACCCGATGAGAGAACGGGTTTGAATAGCGAAAAACAATGGAGGCCGAGCGATAGGGAGCCAATAAATATTTGACATGAGAATCTATAGCCTGTTTCAAAACCGCCGGATTCGGCGGCGAAACTCCCGTCATCAGTTCCTGAAGCCCGTCCCTAAGTGTGAGATTGAAGGCATGAATCTGTGATGATTGTATTCCTATCTGGTTCGAGATCAGGTAATAGGTGAGCTGATAATAAAATAATAGTCCGGAAACGCAGAAAATTCCGACTACTGCCAACACTGGAATGGCTCCGATGAAAATGTGAGCCAGAATTAATCGTCGGTGGATCTTCCAGAGCAGGCGACGGCGAAGGCTCCTGAAGAGCTTCCAAGTGTAATAAGCTGCTGCGACCCCGAGCAGCAGCAGGCCCAGAGAATCCAGAAGAAAGCCGAGCTTAGGAAATGAGTATGCCAGTCGCGGAGAAAAGACCAACCATTTTAATACCCACAATAGGACGACTAGAGAAGCAAACCGTCCCATTTTTGTTTGGGGGATGAAGCGGCGCACCTACTCCTCCAAATGAGTTACCATCCGCTTTGCGGGTGGTATGAGGGAACCCCCACGATTGGGGCAAGCTATTATCATTGCGTCCCTACGGGACGTACGCTGTAACGGCAGAGCCTTTTCGCACCGCAATAGGCGACAGCTCACTCCAATGCGAATTAGCAAATCTCCACGGCTAACTCGGAGGGGATTGGCCGTGCAGGCGCATAATAACAGCTTTATCCGTCTTAAATACTTTCTTGGCTGCTTCTTCCAATTCATCCTGTTTAACGTCCTGAAGGTTTGTCGGAATCGACTGATACTCGTCAATCCCTTTGCCGCCAAGGATTTGAATAGCAGCATCCTGAATTTCCGACAGGCGGTTCTGGCGCCTTATCCAGTACGCTCCAATTGAACTGTTCACAGCCGATCTGAAGTCCCGGGATGCAATCGGTCCGGAAGCAATCCGCTGAATCCCGTCTATTAAAGCATCGACGGCTTCCTTTTCGATACCTGGATTTACCGCGGCGCAGATTAAAGCGCTGCCTCCACGCAACCTGGGCTCATAGGCCATTTGCACATCGAAAGCAATTCCACGAAGATCCCTGATTTCCTGCAATAAAATCCCTTGCCCTCCTGCATAGCTCTGAAGCACGGACATTGCAAAGCGGTCCTCGTCATCCGCCGGAGGAGCTTGGAATCCAACAAAAACCAGACTCGTCTTATTCCCCCAGTTTTGCTCGATTTTTTGCCCTTTGTCTGGAGGCTTCGCAAATTCATCCGGAAGATGACCGGCCTGGATTCGGGACCCGCTGAATTGTTTAACAAAATAGGAGGCCAGACTCGTTCCCTTCGAGTCTCCAACAGCAACTGCCAAAATTTTTCGATTTTTGACTTGGCTATTATACCAGCCCTGCAAAGAATCAGCGCTGATTGCCGAAATGCTCGGCTCAGATCCGTTGATATCGATGGAATAGGGGAAATTGCCAAAAAGCGCTTCTCTCATCAACTGCATCGACGAAACGTTCGTATTTTTGTAGCGGCGAATTTCAGAAAGCTGAATTTCCTTGAATCGGGCGACGTTGTCCTTGTCGAAATCCGGTTTTTTAATTGCATCCAACAGCAGATTGATACCCGCATCAATATTTCGTGACAGGATGGTGAAATAAAACCCGAAGTAATCGTCCGCCACAATCGGCTGGATCCGTCCGCCATAAATTTCGAGCTGACGATTAAAATACGCGGTGCTCCTTCCTTCAGATCCACCGGCTATCAGGCGCATCATCAGCCTGGTAATGCCTGCATTATCCTTGGTCTCGGAGAGCCTGCCGCCGGGGAAAAAGATTCCTATATCAACCAGGGGAGATGTGTGGTCCTCTCGGACAAACATATCGGGTCCCCGAAGGATGGATGCCGGTTGAAAGGAAAAGCGCAGTTCGCTGAATTTGAAGGTGGAAGTGCCTTGCGGAATATCCAATGCCAAAGCGGTTTCCTTTTCGCGCCCAGCCTGCTCCTGGTCTGCAGAAGATGCCAGCAGGCTTTCCAGAGTTCTCTTGATTGCTTCGGTAGAAAGGTTCCTTTCTTCACCTGAAACAGGCAGGTATTCCAAAACCGAGCAGTTTTCCAGGCTCAGATACTTCCCGGCAACCCGTTTGACATCGGAAGGACTCACTTTTCTAATCCCTGCAAGGTAACCATCAATTTTCTTCCAATTCCCGAGCGATTCATAATGCGCATAGGCGCCGGCTCTTCCCGTGACATCTCCGATTCCGGTCCAGTACTGGCGTTCCATCTGTGCCAAAGCCCGTTCCATTTCCGCTTCGTCGGGCTCCTGTCTTCGAAGCAGTTCCAACTCCGTCAACAAAGCTATTTCACTTTGATCGATAGTACTCTGCTTCACTTCAAGTTGAATCTTCAAATAGCCGAAATCCGGAAAAGCGGTTAACTGGGTTTCCTCTTTCACCGCCAATTTCTTTTGATCGCGCATTCGGGTGGCGAGAATAGAGCCCTCTCCTGTTCCAAGAATTGTTTTCAAAACTTCCAGTGCAGGGTAATCGTCTGAACTGAATCCGGGAGTATGAAATCCGAAGAGCACGTATGGCTCCTGGAAATTTCCGCGCATCCCCTTATATCGAAATCCATTTTGAGCTCCCGATATGTTTACGGGAGTGGTTGATTTTGTTTCCGGAAATGGTTTGTCGTAGATTCGCGCCACTTCATTGAGCAGGTCGCCGGAGCTGACATCCCCCGATATTACAAGCAGGATTCGAGATGGGGAGTACATTGCTTTGTAAAAACCGGCCAGTCTTTCGCGTGTAATCTCGCGCAGGCCGCCGTTTAAAATATAGTCCCATTTCCCCATCCTTGCCTGGTCAAAGCTCAATTCCATAAGCTTTTCGCCTGCAAATTCCGCCGGTGCATCCAACATTCCCCGAGCCTGATCCATCATTAGCCTGGTTTCAAGCTTTAGTGTGTCCTGATTGAAAGAAGGATTCAGCAGCGCATTCGCCTGGATATTCAATGCCCTTTTCCACTGA
>JAHFUH010000728.1 GCA_023265215.1 Acidobacteriota bacterium | reverse complement strand
ATCCTCATTCTCGACGAGCCGAGCTCCAGTCTGGATGCCGAGACGGAGAAACTGGTCTTTGAAGCGCTGGACCGTCTAATGGAAGGCAAAACGACCATCGTGATTGCCCACCGTCTCTCCACCATCCGCCGTTCGGACATCATCTTTGTAGTCAAGGAAGGTGAAATCGTCGAGCGTGGCAAACACAAAGTGCTGTTGGAAAATAACGGGCTATACGCTCAACTTTGCAAACTCCAATTCCAGTGGAAGCCGGAGGCACTAAAGGCGGATCCAACAAGCTAGACACAGACAAACACAGCGTCATTCATCCCGGGGCAATTCTGACTTGGCGGTCGCCGTCACAGCCCATTCAAAGCCGCAATTCGCTTCAGCACAACTTGGGTGAACCCCTCCACCTCGGCATTCGAGTAGCCTGCGGCGAGGAAGGCATCGCGGATCTGGTCCGCCGACAGCATAGCCAGGAGTTGTCCGATCCACTTCGCGTCGGCACGAGGGATGTTCCTGCCGATCCAACGCAGCCCCAGCCTGCGTATGAAGTCAGGCACCGCCACCAGACAGAAGAGCGCCGGCCGAGAGGGGATGCTAAATCCAACCTGGCCGCGTGTGATTTTGTGAATGAACCTGGAGTGGTTATAGGATTCCAGGTTCCCTTTCGATTTGCGGGCAGGCCAATTGTACCCGGTAGTGCCGAAGCTGGCTCCCAGATCCGTCACCATATAAAGCTCTTCTGCGCTCTCAAGACCCTCCGAACCCTTCTCTCTGAAGATGGAGTTGTTTACATCCTTCAGGTCCCAGTTGTTGATCAGGGCCATCATCACTCGCAACCCGTTATATTCGCGAGATGCCACGAAAGGATTGCTGCGCCAGCGCCAAAGACCGAGCTTTTTCTTTCCCGGGTTTCGTTTGAACCTCACGTTGCGCATCGTGCCGTCCGGCGCGACCAGATTCTGCCCGCGGTGCAGGTGCGCCGGCATGTTTTCGACTCGTAATTCCGGGAGGAAGTAGCAGTCTGTTGTCGGATAACCGACTGCCCAGACCAGCCGCGCGGCAGCGCTTTCGGGGCGCGCCTCCACTCCGAGCTTCACCTGCCATTTAATGCCGTCGCGGTCGCGCACGTGAAACTTGGGATTCGTTCCGTCAAGATCTTCGTCCAGGAAGACAAATGGCCCGTGGGGCATGTTCTCCCGGCCGCCGGAGCCGTAGAAGAGATCACGGGAGGCAATGTCGACCGGGTTGCGCCACAGCACTGCTTCAGCATTTGTCGTGTTCTGCTGGGCTGCGCATGGCGCCTCAGACGCGGCGACCTGAAAACAGAACAGGGTTACAGCAATCAGGAATCCTAAGGCAGGTTTGCTTTTATACATAGCCCCTCCTTTTCTCCCTGCAATAAATGATATCGAATCTTCCGGAATAGCGCCACAGCATGACGGCTTACCACTCGCTTGTCTTGATATTTTGGCGGGTGCATAATCAGTGATAGTGGTCTTGGGCATTGGACCAGTCTGGGAGAAACGATCCGTGAGACTGTTGGTACAGCCCGACGATAGCATCCTGCAGATGATCCAAGGCATCGACAAGGCAAAAAAGAGCCTCGAGATTGTCGTCTTCCGTTGCGATCGCAACGATATCGAGCAGGCCTTGAAGAACGCTGTGAGACGTGGAATTTTCACGCACGTGCTTATCGCCCACACCAACCGCGGGGGCGAGCAGCATCTGCGCCGACTCGAAATGCGACTGCTGGAGGCCGGCGGCACCGTGGCGCGAACAGCCGATGATTTTTTGCGTTACCATTACAAAATGGTCATCGTCGATCGCCGCGTTCTCTATCTGCTGGCCTTCAACTTTACCTACCTGGACACCGACCGCAGTCGCAGCTTCGGTTTGATCACCCGCAACCGCAAATTTGTGCAGGAAGCCGTAAAGCTGTTCGAGGCTGACACGAGAAGACAGCCTTATGCACCGGGTCTCCGCGACTTTCTGGTCAGCCCCGCAAATGCGCGCAAGCAGCTCTCTTCGTTCATCCGCGACGCCAGGAAGCAGCTATTAATTTACGACTTGAAGATTAGTGATCCGGCCATAATCCGCCTGCTTGAGGATCGCGCCCGGGCAGGAGTGGATATCAGAATCATCGGTCGCGTGACCCTGCGCAGCGCAAAGCTTCCTGTGCGCAAGCTTGTGAGCCTGCGGCTGCACACGCGCACGATGATCCGGGACGGGCGCCGTGCTTTCATTGGCAGCCAGAGCCTCCGCCGTGTAGAACTGGATGCGCGGCGCGAGGTCGGCATCATCTTTAGCGACCTCAAAGTGGTGAACCGGCTGGTCAGAATTTTCGAGGACGACTGGACCGCCGCCAAAGCACAAAAGGATCAGGGGGTGAAGGGCGCGGAGGGGACGCCTGTTGCTAAAGCTGCCAGGAAGATCGCCAAGGCAGTTGCCAGGGATCTCCCTCCGGTGGCCCCTGTTCTGGAACAAGCACTCAAGGAAGTGGTCGGCGGCAACGCAAAGGTCGAACTGGATGCCGACGAAATCGAAGAGACGGTAAAAGACGCCGTGAAGGACGCCGTCAGGGAAGCTGTGCAGGATGTGGTCGAGGAAGCCGTCGACCGGCAGGAAACGGAGAAACCCGGGAAATAAGGCATCGAATCACTTTGAGCAGGCAACGGATTTCTCAGAGTAGGAGGGGGGGCGACTATGGGTTGGTTTTGGTTTCTCATCATCGGGGGTATAGCCGGCTGGCTTGCCGGCAAGATCACGCGAGGCTCAGGTTTTGGGCTTTTAGGGGATATCATCGTTGGTGTCGTCGGGGCGCTGCTTGGGGGATTTCTTTTCGGGCTCTTTGGTCT
>JAHFUH010000727.1 GCA_023265215.1 Acidobacteriota bacterium | reverse complement strand
TCATTCCGACCATGGTTGTTGTCTTTTCGACTCTCTACTTTCTCAGAAGCGGAACCTATTCCGCGCAGATCTGAGGCCAGTTTCTCCATTACGGAGAAAACTGCCGGCGAGCGCCGGCGGCCTTTATTTAACTAACCAACCAATCATCTAAAGGAGATATTACCATGTCTCAACGTTTCCGAATTGCGGACAGGCTCAAGAGCCAGTCCGCTGAACAGCTCGTTATCGTGGCCGGTGCTATCACCGGCCTCACCAACAACCCCGCCTTTCCTGCTCAGACGGTCGGGCTAAAGATCAATCGAACCGGAAAGTCTTGTAACTCCCACGATACGATCTGAGAAATCTGGCTTCTCTGCGGATAAAAAAGACAAATCTACAGATTATGCAGATTTCTCAGATTACAGACTCGATTCTCTGCATCGACTCCAAATATTCAACTGTTATCTCCTGCAATATGAATGACATGCGATGAAAAATCTTACCAAGACCGGGCTCGGCCATGCACATTCCATTTCTTAATCTTGGATTATCTAATATCGTATTTTTACTGAAAAGCTGTTTTGGACAAGAGTGATTTGAGACAATATGTACTTCTCTTGTGACATAATGCTGCATCCGATATGGGGGCAACAGCCGGAAATCTGCAGGAGGCGCGCGCAGCCGATAGTAGTGGAAATCCTTCCGGGACCTGCGGCATAGGCATCAGAAAGGAGAATCATCGTGTTAAGAAGAGTCGTGGTCGAAAATGGCGCGGTTGAAGGATTGCCGGCCGCCGATCCGCGTATTGCGTCCTTCAAAGGGATTCCATTTGCGTCGCCTCCTGTCGGGGAAAACCGCTGGAGAGCGCCCCAACCGGCAAAGGATTGGGAAGGAGTCCTTCATGCTTATGCATTTGCCCCGATATCGATGCAACACATACCCGGAGAGGATCCCGAAAACATCTATTCACGGGAATGGAATGTGGACACGTCCATTGCCATGAGCGAGGATTCCCTGCATCTCAATATATGGACGCCTGCAAGAAAGGACAATGAAAAGCTTCCGGTATTCGTCTGGTATTTCGGAGGCGGCCTCCAGGAAGGCAATCCCGCGGAAATGGAATTTGACGGCGAGCGCATTGCCAGACGAGGGATTGTCGTGGTCACCATCAATTACAGGCTGAATGCCTTCGGCTTCCTCTGTCATCCGGAGATCACCGCGGAAAATCCAGAGACGCCTGCCAACTTCGGACACCTGGATCAGCAGTTCGGGACGCGCTGGGTAAAGCGGAATATTGCCGCTTTTGGAGGCGACCCGAACAACATCACGATTGGCGGCCAGTCTGCCGGAGGCGGCAGCGTCATGGCCCAGGTGGTTTCACCACAGAATGCCGGACTATTTCAAAAGGCCATTGTCGACAGTGGATTGACAATGACAGCGTATCCCAGCGGGTTTTTCCACCGAGAGAAAGATTTATCCGAGGCTGAACAAGACGGCGTCGAGTTCTTCAGGTTTCTGGGAGCGTCCTCCCTTGCGGAAGCCCGCAAGCTGGACGCGGTTTTCCTTAGAGACAAAATGGTGGAATATAAGGCTTTCTGGGGCCCCGTCATTGACGGGAAGTTTTATATCGGTGATGCCAACAAGCTTTTCAGGAAAAATAAATGCCACCTGGTTCCCATGATGTTCGGACATACCGCCACAGAATTTCCTGACCGGCCCGCAGTTAAAACGGTTGCAGAGTTCCTGACGTTTGCACAAGAAGCTTATGGGAGCGAAGCTGACGAGTTTCTTAAACTCTGCGCGTCTTCCAACGGAAGCATTACCGAAATGCTTCATAAAGCGACCGTGAGCCATTTGGAGTTCTCGATCCGGATCTTGGGCAAAGCGAAAGGCGCGACAGGTGAACAGACGCCCATGTATTACTGGGTGTTCAACCCGGAGATTCCCGGCTGGGACAATCCTGGAGCTTTCCACTCCGTAGACCTCTGGTTCTTTTTCGAGACGCTGGCGAAATGCTGGAGGCCCTTTACCGGCAAGCATTACGATCTTGCGCGCAACATGTGCAATTACTGGGCTAATTTTATCCGTTCCGGCGATCCGAACGGCAAAGATGCCGATGGATCAGATATGCCTTTGTGGAAACCCTTTACCGAAGACGATCCCAATAGAATGTGTTTCTATGATCAGATCTATCCAAGCAACAAAGGGCCTGACAACCTTATGAAATTTCTGATCCGGCAATACTTAAATAAGAAAAGCTGATGCAACAACTGAAAGCAATCCAATTTGCGATCGCCTTTTATTTAACTTTTTCAAGGAGAATTATAAAATGAAACGAACTGCACAATCCTTTTTGGCTTTACTGATGATATCGGGCACTTGCCTCGTCCCGGCCTACGCGCAATCGGCCTGCACACGCGACGGGCTTAAGGGAATTGTCGGACAATATTTCAGCGCGCTTGAGGCGCGCAATCCATCGGGTCTTCCGCTCGCCGCCAATGTGAAGTTCACGGAAAATGGCGTCGTAATGCCTGTGGGAGAAGGCTTCTGGAAAACCGCAGGAAAAGTCTTGCTCAAACGCGATCTGCTCGACACCTATAAGTGCGGCACACATTCCAATGTCGTGATCGAAGAGAAATACACAGCCCCTAAGCCCGCGGTTGCCGCGCCGGCCGCAAAAGCGTCGCCTTTTGCCAGCCTGTCGGCGAAACCACCCGCTGACGGCGTGATCCGGCCGATTCTCTATGGCGCCCGGCTCAAAGTAGAAAATCAAAAGATTACCGAGATTGAAACATTTGTCGCCCGGGAAACTGAATTTGCGTTCAATGCAGCAAACGTGCTGGAAACCAAAGACCAGGATTGGG
>JAHFUH010000726.1 GCA_023265215.1 Acidobacteriota bacterium | reverse complement strand
ATCGGCGGCGTCCCGGGCAAATCGCATTTCGTGGGTTACAACGAGCTGCGTGATTCCTTCGGAATCGAGTTCTTTCATTACATCCAGCACCTCATCCACAAGCGCAGGATCGAGAGCGGAAGTGGGCTCATCATAGAGAAGCACTTTGGGCTTCATCGCAAGCGCTCGAGCAATTGCCGCCCGTTGTTGCTGGCCTCCGGAAAGCTGTTCGGGCGCCATTTCCGCCTTGTCCCGCAATCCGACTTTTTCCAGCAAGGTCATTGCCTGAGCCCGGGCATCGGGTTTCGAGAAACCCTTTACGATCATCGGAGGATACGCGACGTTGTCCAGAACAGACAGATGAGGGAACAAATTGAAAGACTGGAACACGAGCCCGACGGTCATTCGCAGATTATGAGCTGTCCGCTTGTATTCGCGATGATTTTTTTCCAGCGTCAGGCCGCCTATCGTGATCCTGCCTTCATCAAATTGCTCAAGTCCGTTCAGGCAGCGAAGTAACGTCGATTTCCCACATCCGGATGGGCCAATAAGAATTGTCAACTGGTGGGCATCAACGCGCAGATTGATGCCATTCAAAACGGGATTTCCCTGGAATGTTTTTTTCAGGCCTTCTATTTCGATCAGGTGCTGTTCCATGGAGAATAGTAATTTTCGTAGTTCACTGCCAAATTCGCAAGCCCGGATTTGGGGGAGGCCGGAAAAGCCGGACGCGGAACACGAGGACTACGCGTCCCTGGAGCGTTGCAATTTCATATGCATGCCCTAAATTACTGCGGACAATTGCTCAGGTGCCCCGTTAGTTATAGGGAAGGATAGGCAGATTTTGTGGTAAGGCCAAATCCCAAAAGCACACCGCAGAGGCGCAGAGATCGCAGAGAAATAAATTAAGTCTCTGCGATCTCTGCGTTCTTTGCGTCTCTGCGGTGTGCTTTTATTGTCCTATCCCCGCGTAACTAACCGGTTACTTGCTCATTGTTATTAATCTCGGACAGGGAGGTCCTGCTCTGATATAATCCCCTTGCTCTTTCACGAGCAAAAGGCGCACGTCTGACTTAAAACATTACAGCCTCTAAAGCGCCCAAAAAGGACGGACAAATTGAACTCAGGCGGAATTCACGTGCATCCATAAAGCTGGATGCCCGTTGCAGCCGGAATGGCAAATTCCCCTGCAAAGCATGCAGGAGAGCGTATGACTACATTAATAAAGAACGGAACCATAATCACAGCCACCGATACATATAAAGCCGATATCCTGGTGAAGAATGGTGTCATTTCAGAAATAGGGCGGGAGATCTCGAAGATTGCCAGTGAGATCATCGATGCCGGAGAAAAGTGGGTTTTGCCCGGCGCAGTCGATGCACACACGCATTTAGACGCTCAGATCGATGGAATGACTACTGTCGATGATTTCGAAACAGGCACGGCAGCCGCGGCAGCCGGCGGAACTACTACTGTTATTGATTATGCGGAGCATGTTCCAGGCACATTGCTGTCCCAGACATTAGAGGATTGGAAAACGAAGGCCGGATCTCTATCCATAGTGGATTACGGTTTTCACATTTCTCTGAGTGAAGTAAACGAAGACATTTTGAACCAGCTTCCGGCCATGGTCGATGCGGGCGTAAGCAGTTTCCACGTCCGGCTTGACGGCTATGGAGCCCGGCATATCAACGATGCAGATCTGCTGGAATTCATGCAGCGCACAAGCAGCGCCGGAGCACTGGCTTGTATTCACGCGGAAAATGGCGAAGTCATAGAATTGTTTTTGCGCAGGCTCCTTGCCGAAGGCAAAACTGCCGTTAAATATCTCTCATGCGCACGGTCGCCCGAAATTGAAGCTCAGGCGGCCGCTCGCGCCATCAGTTTGGCGGAAATGGCCAAAGCACCAATCTACCTGACCAACGTTTCAAGCGCTCACGCAATCGAAAAGATCAAGGCGGCCAGGGATAGGGGACAAACTGTATATGCGGAGACCTGCCCGCACTACCTGGTCATGCCCAGCGAACGATACGAGGAGCCGGAGGGGATCAAGTATTATTGTACTCCGCCGCTCCGTCCCGCCTGGCATGCGGATATTTTGTGGAAGGCTATTTCCAGCGGAGATATTCATGCCGTAGCAAGCGACCACAGGGCTTTCAATTATGCCGGGCAGAAAGACCTCGGCAGAGAAAATTTCACTCAAGCCCCGCGGGGATTTGCCGGAATTCAGGAACGCTTGTCCTTACTTTGCTCTTCCGGCGTTTATGGTGCAAAGATCTCTCCCAATCGATTTGTGGAATTGGCCTGTACTTTCCCGGCGAAAATATTCGGTCTTTTCCCCCGAAAGGGAACTCTGGCGGTCGGCAGCGACGCAGACATGGTTATTTTCGATCCCAAGGCTGAAACGATATTGTCCAAATCCCTCAGCTTGTCGCGTTCTGACTATATACCCTATGAGGGAATGAAGGTGCGCGGCACAACATGGCTTGTGCTTCAGCGCGGGAAAGTCATTGCGCGGGAGAGCAAAGTCATGGGGCGGCCGGGAGGAGGCGAATTCCTGCCGCGGGCAAGATACAGCGCTCCCTAGGAGCGTTCCATGCCATCCGGTTGACTCCATGACGTGGGTTCTGGGCACCACGGTGCATTTGTGTAACGCAAAGTCGCCAGGACGCAAAGCCCGCATTCTGATCATTGCGCCCTGGCGTCTTTGCGCCATTGCGTTGGATTTGAACATGGTGCTATTCTGATGAAAGAGTGTCCACAATGCGGTAACGGTCTTCCGGACTCATTCAAGTATTGCCACGCGGACGGTTCAGAACTCGGCGGAAATCCGCAAGGCAAAAAACCGGCGCATATCCGAATCC
>JAHFUH010000209.1 GCA_023265215.1 Acidobacteriota bacterium | reverse complement strand
ATCGTGCTCTGTTTGCCCTCAAATTGCCCCGCAATCGAGGTCTCCGGGCTGGCCGATGATGTGATCTTGACGGCATAGGAACGAGGGTGTCCGCCGGGCCATGCGTAAGTTGTTTTGGCGTCCAGCGTGACATCGATATTTTGTCCCGCCTGCACTATTCCAAATTTCACCAGTGTACGGGTTTCCAGAATGCCGTCGCGCACAGGGGAACGAGTGATTGTGCAGGTCCCTGCTCTGTTGCCTCCCAGGTGGAGATCGTATTTCCACTCCCCGCCCTGATCGATACCGCCGGCGGTGCTTACAATGCACAGCGGCAGGAAAAAAAACATTCCCGCAATCCAGCCACGAAGTCGATTCATGAGGCTCCTCCTTAGTTTAATAATCCCTGAACATCGATTCTGGCATGATCATCCCTGATTGGCGAGGCAATCGTTGATCTGCTGCAAAACCTTTGTTTCAGGAGGGGCGCTGACGTACGCTGACTACCGCTGACCTTTGCGGACATTGTCAAAGACCATCCGTTTGTACCGGGCTGTTGGACCGAAGTTGAAGAGGAAGCCGACCTCGTAACTGGTGGTTTTTAGATAATTCAGCAATTGGGCTTCGTGTTCTGGATCGATCGCCCTGCACGCCTTCAGTTCCACTACCACGGAATTATTCACAATCAGGTCCGCTTTGAATTGGCCGATCACAGAGCTTTCAAAATAAACGTTTATGGGCACTTCGCTTCGAATGTCGAGCCCGGTCTTCTTCCCCGCAATCATCATTGCTTTTGAATAAACGCACTCTAGAAATCCGAAGCCCAGTGTTCTGTGCACTGAAAAGAACAGGTCTATTAAAGGTCCCGTCGTCTCTGCACACTTCAATTCCATGTGCTATATGTTTCAAATCCGCCCGGGCAATTTCAAAAATAATAAAATATTTTTGTCAGCGTTTGTCAGCGTTCGTCAGTGGCTATACATTTACTTCAGCGGCAGAATATGGATTGTTCCGTCGCCGTATTTCTTTGCCAGCCCATCGAGAGTGCGGCCGCCGAATCTTGCGGCCATTGCATCGATAGTCGACTGGTTCGGCAACGTCTTGTCGGCGCCCGCCTTGCATTCGTCGATGCTGCCGCCCACCAGGATGATCATCTTGTCGGGCTGCAGCCATTTTTGCCCAACATGCTTAATATCGGCCAGAGTCACTTTGGCATACCTGGCCTCGTAGTTGTCGTAATAATCCATGGGCCGGCCGTAGAATTCCAGCGAAGCAAAATTCCTGACGACGGTGCTGATGGAAGGGAACATGGCGGGAAACGAATCAATCCGTGCCTTTTTTGACATCGCGAGATCCGCCTCGGTTACTTCGCCCGCCCGCATGCCCTCAATCAAATCCAGCATGAGCTCAGCTGCGAACGCCACCGTGGAATTTTTGGTCTGACAAAAGGCCGTAAAGGTTCCCGGATATTGTAACCCGCCGGGGTACGTCGAATTGGCGCTGTACGCAAGTCCGTTGTCCGTCCGCACTACTTTGGTGATTCGCGAAGCAAACGAACCGCCTCCTAAAATGTAGTTCATCAGATCCACCGCGGGGTAATCCGGATCGTCTTGCATGATGCCGACGTGCCCGATCTGGATGATGCCCTGATTGGGAATCACTTCGGGCTGGACCATGTACACGCCCCCCTTCGCCGCCTGCTGCACTTTGGGGATGGGCGGAACTGCTTTCTCAGCTGTGCGCCATTTGCCGAAACATGCTTCGAGTTTCTGCAGCATCTCCGGCTTTTTAAAATCCCCCGTTACGACCAGGATTGCATTATTCGCGCCCCAATACTTCTGATGCCACGCGATAAGGTCATTGCGGGTGATGCTGTTGACTGTCGCCTCCGTCATCTCTGCGGCGACAGGAGAATCTTCCCCATAAACGAGTTGGCGATAAACACGACTGGTGACCTGCGACACATTTTTGTTGCGGTTGCGTATCGAGGGAAGGGCAAGATCCTTTTCCCTTCTGAGCTTGTCTTCCGGGAATGCCGGATTGTTCAGAAGGTCCATCCAGATCTTCAGACCTTCATCGAGATGGCGACTGTGAATGGATAATCCAGTGGGAGAAACTGAGCCGGCCAAAAAGTCCATGCGCTCGTTGATCTGTTCGCCGGTCATTGTGGTTGTGCCGCCTGTTCTAATCACTGTAGCCGTGAAATTGTCCACTCCCAGCTTTTCTTTGGGTTCGAGAAAGGGGCCGGTTCGCAGGATCAGCGAACCGTTAAACCACGGGATGTCGTGATCCTCCGCGATGTAGACCACGAGTCCGTTAGAGAGCGTGGTCCGATATTGGTCCGGTTTGGGAGGCTTGAAATTAAGCGGCTTGAAAGTGAAGAGCTCGGGGCGCGGCCCCTTGGGCGACGGCGCGCTCTTGGCCTTGCCTGCAGGCGCCTGCATGGTTTTGGGCGTCTGCGCGGATGTCGCGCTGGCCATTGCGAACGCGATCAGAGCCGGCATCAAACGGGAAGCAAGAAATCGTTGTTTCATTTTCAATGTCCTTTCCGGAAAAGGCGGCATTGCCGCTATTTTTCCCGCTCCAATACGCCGGTCACGCTGTTGTCCCGGGTTAGATATTTTTTTGCAACCCGCATCAGATCCGCCGGTGTCACGGCCATAAGCTGTTTGAACTGCTCCTCGATGAATTGCCACCGGTAAATGATTTCCATCCTCTCCAGGGAACCTGCGAGGTTGGTGCCGGCCAAGCTGCGCAGATAGCCGGCTTCATTCGAATTCTTCACCCGCTGGAGCACCATTTCGTCGCAAGGAACCGTTTTGGCCTCTTCAATAAAATCCCAGAGCTCCTTTTCGAGCTGTGCAATGGGGACGACAGGCTCGTTTTTGATTTCCTTCATTGTAGCCCGCACCCTGAAGCTTCCGTCATACTCCGACATGGAAGCGCCGGCGCCAATGCTCGTCGCATGTTCTTTATTGAGCACCAGATCGAGGTAGATCTTGCCCGTCCGGGCACTCATCACATCCCCCAGCACGTTCAGCACCGATACGTCATCGTGCCAGACGGGTGGGATGTGGAACATGATTGTGACGTAAGGATTGGCAGCCGCTTTGCCGATCACCCGTTTTTCAATGTAAGGAACTTTGAAGTCAGGTCCGTTGATCCTTCTGTAATATTCAGGCGAAGGTTCTTCGGTGCGTACGCGCGGCGCGGAACCCGGCGGGTTCTTGATGCTGCCGAAATATTTGTTCACGAGAGCCATGGTGGGTTCCACATCCACCGATCCCGCAAGAACAAGAACGGAGTTGTCCGGACGGTAGTACTGGCTGCGATAGGCCGTCATTTCTTCCTTGGAGATGCGGCTGATATCGGACATCCATCCAACAACCGACCAGGAATAGGGACTGGCCGCGTAGAACGCGGAGTTGAGCTGTTCCGTGAAGAAGTAGCCCGGGTTGTTCTCGCTCATCCGACGTTCCTCTGTAATCACGTCGCGCTCCGAATAGAATTCTCGGAAAACCGGGTTTTGCAGGCGGTCGGCTTCCAGTGCCAGGAAAAGTTCGACTTTGTTTTTGGGGAGAGTCACATAGTAATGGGTCATCTCATTGCCGGTAGAAGCATTCAGCTGTGTCCCTCCTGCCTGCTGGTAGGCGCTCCAGATTTCCTCGCTCACGATGGTCTCCGCCCGCTGTTTTTTAATCAGGTCGGAAACCTGCTCCTTGAGCTGGCCTATTTTTGCCTCGTCCCGCTCTTTAATTTTGGATTGCTCTTTGACAATTTCAGCCTCCAGCGCATCGATCTGCCGGTTGTATTCATTGTCCTTTTCGAATGTGCCGGGCTTTATCCCCATTGTCCGGGTGCCCTTGAACATCATGTGTTCGTGAAAGTGGGAAATCCCAGTGATCCCGGGACGCTCGTTTACAGATCCCACGCGAAAGGCCAGCAGGCAAGTGACCAGAGGCGTATTGGAATCCTTTACCATCAGGACTTTGAGCCCGTTGGCGAGAACGCGCTCCACGACTTTGTCAGCCAGGCTCACCTGCTGAGCCGATGCGGCTGACGTAAAGAGCGACAGAATCAGAAGAATCAGCGCGGCACGTATTGCGGACCTTTGTGGACCCATATCAACTCCCCTGATGTTGGAATTTTTGTTCTAAGCTAGTCTTATGGTTCTGCGGTGTCAAGCATTTGGAGTGCTGTTATATTCTTATATAGATCGACAACTATAAATCGGGGTCGGAGTCGGAGTCGGTATCGGGGTCGGCTTTTGTTAATCTCCAACTCGTCAAAAAGGTTATAGCTAAATAGAAACGAAATGCCGGGACTACAAAAGCCAATTCCAAAGCCGACCCCGATACCGACCCCGACTCCGACCCCGAAAAACAAAAAGGGCTTTAGTCGGGAGACCAAAGCCCTTTGTTTGAAAGCAGGAAACTGTCTAATTGCTAAAACATCGTGTTGGTGTTCGCCGATTTTTCGGGAACATCCTGCACGACATCCCAATGCTCGACGACTTTTCCATTCTCGATCCTGAAAATGTCGACAACAGCGCGGCCGCGGTCGTTGGCGTTCTGCTTGGGATTATTATGAATGGCAACGAGGTCGCCATCTGCGATCACGCGTTTGATTTCCGTCCTCGCTTCGGGATTTGATTTCAAATACGGTCCGAGAAAGTTGATAGCCGCCTGCGCGCCTGAAGCGGCAAAGGGATTGTGCTGCTTATACCCGGGATCGGCGTATTGCTTGAATGCTTCCTCTACTTTGTGGTCGTTGAAGATCATGCTAAGGAAAGCAACTGCGATCTTTTTGTTTTGTTCCACCTGCGACTGGGGCTTCGATTGCGAAACAGCAAAAGATGCAATCAACAGCACAACCAGCGCCACAACTGCCAGATATCGAAAACCTCTCATATTTTTCACCTCCGCTAGTATGGATTCCAATAGGCCGGCTATTCTACCATGGAAATAGGGGACGCTACCCTATTTCCGTCCTATGCTATAGTGTCGCAAATAATCACAGTGCTTTTTCCGGAGGATCCCGATGGGCGTTGAACGACTCTGTGCTGTTGCACTCCTGCTCTCAATTGTGGCTGTTCCAATCCATGCCGATTCGTATTATCCGCTTCGACTTGACGACCCGAGAGCCGTTTATCTGACGAAAGACCAGTTTGACGTGCATGCCGACGGAATTGGCGACGACGCCGACGCCTTGCAACAGGCTATTAATCGCGTGCAGGAGACAACGCGCATCGGCGTGCTCTTTATCCCCGAAGGACGCTATCGGCTCGGCAAAACCATCTTTGTATGGCAGGGAATTCGATTAATTGGATATGGCAAAAAACGGCCGACAATTGTGTTGGGGAAAAATACGCCGGGTTTCCAGGAGGGAACCGGAAATTACATGATTCATTTCGCCGACAGTCGTCCGCAGGCGAGCGGCTCTTTCAGCGACGGCACCGAATTCACATTTTACAGCGGGATGAGCAACATCGACATCGAGATGCAGGAGGGGAATCCGGCGGCGATTGCCCTGCGCTTTCATGTCGCCCAGCACAGTTACCTGCAGCATATGGATTTTCACGTCGGGTCCGCCCGGGCTGCTATGGAGGATATTGGCAATCAGGCCAGCGACATCCACGTGTACGGCGGCAAGTATGGGATTATTACCCAAAGAACCGCGCCGGTCTGGCAGTTCCTTCTGATGGACTCCAGCTTCGAAGGGCAAAGCGAGGCGGCCATTCACACCATGGAGGTTGGTTTCACGCTCATCCGGTGCCGCTTCGCGCACATGCCGGTCGCGATTCAGATTGCGCAGGGCGAAGTGGAACAGCTTTATGGGCGGGATTTGCGGATGGAGGACATCCGCTCCGTTGCATTCAAGCAGGGGAATGCGCGGAATCATCATTCCGAAGTAACGCTGACGAACGTTGCGTGCAGCGATGTTCCAAGCTTTTATCGCGGCGATGAATCGGTTGCGGCACCCTCGCGTCATTATGTGGTGGACCGGTTTACGCTTGGGCTGGAGATTGGCGAGGACGGGAGAGAGCGGGGGATCGCGATGCGGCGCCAGGTGCGCAAATTGACGCAACCTGCACCAACCGTTGCGAGCGATATTCCGGCGCTGCCGCCGATGGATAGTTGGGTGAATGTGCGTTCGGTGGATGTGAAAGGGGATGGGAAGACAGATGATACGGCGGCGTTGAGAGCCGCAATCGAAAAACACCAGGTGCTATTTTTCCCGACCGGAACTTATCGTGTAACCGGTTCGCTCGAACTCAAGCCGGACACGATTTTAATCGGGCTGAATCCTGGGAATACGTCAATATCGCTGGCTGCCGGAACGCCGGGATTCGATGGAGAAGGAACTCCCGCCGGAGTGCTGGTTGCGCCCAAAAGCGGAAAAAACATTGTGAGTTCGATTGGCATTGCACCAGGCACGTCCAATCCGCGCGCAGCCGGAGTCGTCTGGATGGCGGGAATAGGATCAATGCTGGATGATGTTTCGTTTCCGGGAAGCACTGGAGGCGGTCGAGGCGGCGTGAACACCAGCGATACCCAGGGCCCCGATTTATTGATAAAAGACGGAGGGGGCGGGATTTTCCGGGGGAACTGGCCGCACGGCACGATTTCGAGTGCCGGCCTAGTTGTAGAAAATACCTCTGCGCCGGGCAGAATTTACCAGATGTCGGTTGAGCATCACATGCGAGCGGAGTCACGGTTCCACAACGTCAGCAATTGGGAATTCTACGCAGTGCAGACGGAAGAGGAGAATCCGGCAGGGGCAAAAGCGATCGCATTGGAAATACAGGATTGCCGGAATCTCTTGTTTGCGAACACGTTTATGTATCGGGTTTCCCGCAATGTTTTGCCTAAAACGCATGCCGTTGTGGCGCGCAACTCCGACGTCGTCCGCTTTGAAAATGTGAAAGTATTCAGCCAGACACGGCTGGCGTTCGACAATGCTGTGCTGGACGAGGGCAGCGGAGTGGCGGTGCGGCCCCAGTTTTTTACCAGCTTCACTATCAGAAAGGGAATGAAGGCGCCGGCGATGATCCCGTTGCCGGCGGCGATTTTTGGCGACAATGCGAAGCTGGAGAAACTGGCGACCGGGTTCAGCCATGCGTCAGGCCTGGCTGTCGACAATGTGGGGCGGCTGTTTTTTGCAGATGCCGCGATGAAGAAAATTTACCGGTGGAATGAGTCCGACAAAAAGGAGGAGCAGATTGCCGAGACTCAAGGGCAGCCCATGGTGATGGGATTTGTGAAGCCTTCGACCTTGCTGATCGTGGCGAACGAGAAAACGGTTTACAGCTTGAGCGTTGGGGAGAATGGGGCGGTGCCGTTGCCGGTTGCGGAAACCGCGGATAGATTGCCGGATACTGTGCTGCTGCTTCCGGTTGGATTGCACAATATGCTCTCCGTTATGAACGATCTAATGGATCGCCGGGATTATGTGTATCGACCGGGGAGCAACACCGCGGTGATCAGGGTCGTGGGAAATGCTCCCCGCGCATACTATTACGCGCCGGGGACTAAAATCGCAATATTCGCGGGCGGAACGTGGCGGCCGATCCTGCAGAGCTCAAACCTGGCGCCATTTTCGCCGGGGGAAGAGCGCTATCTGACCAGCGAGGACGATGGGAAAACCTATCGCGTGAAGCTTGAGAATGACGGGAAGCTGACCCCCCGTGTCTTTGCGGAACGGGGAGGGACTTCGGTTGTGAGCGATGAAGCGGGGAATGTGTATATCGCCGGCGGCCAAGTCCATATCTATGATCGCAAAGGAAAGGAGCTTGGTGCGCTGGAGTTACCCGAACGGCCCGGCAGCCTTGCCTTCGGCGGCCCCGACAATCGCACCTTGTTCATCGGCGCCCGCACTTCGATTTATTCGATCCGCACTAAATGAGGACGCGGAATACGCGGACTACACGGAAGGACGGATAGATAATTATATCTATCCGCTATTCTGCATAGTTCGCGCATTCCGCGCCCTCAGTCTATGCTCGGGCTCCGAATCCGGTCGTGTCCGGCACATTCCCTGATCGTTTTGGCTCATAAACCAGAACTGGCTCTCGCGTTTCGGTCAAGCGTGCGAGAGTGAAAGCGGCAATCGCCATCTCCAGATCCCGGACGGCAACATCGAAAAACCTGCCGGTCGTAATGAGATTCAGCGCAATTGCCACAAGCCATACCATCGCGACATAGCTTCCTGTCCTGGTCCAGCGAGTCAATATTGCCAGGCCGACCGCCATTTCGATTATTCCGATGATGTGCATGAAAGCGGCATCGCTGACCGGCAGCATCTTAGACATGACTGGGCTGAGATACATTGTCCATTGCGTAAGCAGGTTGAAGAATTTATCAATGCCCGCCAGAAATGCGGCAGCGCCCAATCCGATCCGGAGCGCCCACCAGGCCGAGTTCATTTTGCTTTCGAAATTGTTCATTTTTTCACCTCCAAAGGAACAGAGAAA
>JAHFUH010000208.1 GCA_023265215.1 Acidobacteriota bacterium | reverse complement strand
ATCTTATATTAGGGCCATGCCCGGTTAGGACCTTTCCTGCAGCTTCTTGTAATAGGTGCATTCCGCTGCAATGGGACACTTCAGACAGCGCGGTCGGACCGCTTTGCACAGCTCATCGCCGTGGCGCTTCAGGAGCATATACGTGCGCCGGTACTCATTACCGTCTTCTTGCAATTCTGCGCACACAGCCGCCCGAGCTTCGCGATAATTGGCCAGCCAATTCTGTCTCTCAGTCCCATACCCCAGCCGCAGTGGAACACGGATGCAATTCGATGGGAGGGCCACCACTGCTGCCGTCCTGGTAAAAAGTAGAATCCTCTCTGCGCAGGCGTCTGAGATGGTCGGGAACTTCTTCAGGGCCTTTTGCGCTTCGAGCACTGGCTGCTGCAATAGGATATGTAAATCGCCGTCATACTCACGGAGGACAATATCGGCAATTTCCTTCATCCTCTTTGCGCGCAGCTCGGGTATCATCCCGCCGGATTTCATTACTTCGGCAAGTTGTTTGTCCGGTGCCCTGAGAATTTCCTTCGGCCGCAGTCCGATCTTCTCCATCAGCGCCTCGAAGCCCTTAGCGCAGCGCTCGTCTGAAGGTGGATAGCCTGCGTTGCGATAGAGAAGCATCTCATATACATCAGTGGGCCCGCGCGGCTGCTGCGCCCCATAGAACTCTTCCAGTCGAACTAATATTTTCTCCAGTCTTGTCGCCTTCTTCATCAAATCCGGGGCCTCGTTCGAGGATTGCTACACTCGATTAATGAAATGATAGCACTCCCAGGAGCCTGTCCGAGTATTAGGAGGGGGCGCGCGTATGGGGGTTGCACTGCGAGCGCAAGGCGTGAGGAGGAGGCGATGCGGGGACATCGTTGACGACGAGCAACGCCGCGATCGCGCTGGGCCGCTGCGCGGACCCAGATCGTGCGCCCTTCGGGTTCCGGCTTTGCGCGGGCATCTGCTTCGTTGCCGCTCCTCGACGATGTCCCCGCATCGCCTGCGCCGCGGCGCAGGCCAAAGCCACGCCTTCTAGGCGTGGTTGATTACACCGATTACTTCCCTGATGGCCGTTTGAACTAAGCCGCTTGCGCGGCGGACGCTGCCGCGTACTTCCAATCCACATTTACAGCAGAGCTGAGATAGTGTGAGTCCTAGAGAAAGGAGATCTCTATGACTCATTTACGAAAGATGATGCTGGAGGAACTCCAGCGTCGTAACTACGCTCAGAGTAGTGCAGATGCCTACATCCATGCATTAAAAGAGTTCGCCAAATATTATCATCGGCCACCAGATCAGTTGGGGCCCAAAGAAATCAGCCAATTTCAGCTTCATCTGCTGCGTGATCGAAAGTTGTCGGCTCAGACCGTCAAGCAACATATTGCCGCGCTCAGGTTCTTTTTCAATCTCACGCTGAAGCGGCGATATCCGCCGAGTGATTTTCGCTATCCGAAAACTCCACAGCGATTGCCCGTCATCCTCAGCCAGGACGAGGTTAGGGCAATGATTGACGCCGCGACCAGTCTCTTGCATCGCACGCTGTTGATGACGCTCTATTCGACTGGAATGCGTCGTGCAGAGATTACCCGTCTCAAGGTCAACGACATCGACAGCAGGCGAATGGTGGTTCACATCAAACAAGGAAAGGGCAGCAAGGACCGTGATGTTCCCCTCAGCCCAAAGTTACTGGAGGCATTGCGTGAATATTGGCTCTGGAAGAAACCCATGGAATATCTGTTTCCAGGTGAGGCGAAACAGGGATCGAAGGGGGACCACCTTACCCTCAAGGCGGTGTATTACGCCTGCAAAGGGGCTGCTCGTAGAGCCGGCATTCAGAAACAAGTTGGCCCTCATCCTGAGACACTCTTTTGCTACTCATATGCTGGAATCAGGCGCCGACCTGCGCACGATTCAGCTTCTGCTTGGACATACCGATATCAGACATACGACAGTCTATCTGCATTTGTCGCGGCGTCATCTGAGTGCTTGTCCAAATCCGCTGGATGAACTGTCGGTATCGAATCTGTCCAACGCCAGCCGATCCCGGAAGAATCGGGAACAGTGAATCGGCCGCCTCTCGAGGTGGCCGATATCATTCGATCGGCAGGTAAAGACTTCATTGAGAAACAACGATCGTGGTTGACCGGATTGCACCGCAAGGTGCTCTCTGCAATTGAGCGCTGCCGTACGGCGGCACTCGGAGGTCACCGGGATCGTTGTTCTCGATGCGGTCACATCGTAGCCATCTCTTACAACAGCTGCCGTAATAGGCATTGTCCGAAGTGTCTAAACAATGCTCGGAAGAAGTGGCTATCCGCTCGTCAACGGGAACTTCTCGCCGTTCCCTATATGCATCTTGTCTTTACGCTTCCCCATACCCTTTCTTCTCTTGTCCTTCACAATAAGAAACTGCTTTATAGCCTGCTGTTTCGGGCCAGTGCCGCAACTCTCCTGGAGATTGCCGCCGATCCGAAACGCCTTGGGGCTGAGATCGGTTTTTTCAGTGTCCTGCACACGTGGGGTCAAAACCTGCTCCATCATCCACATCTCCATTGCGTGATCCCGGCAGGTGGTCTGGCCCCCGATCACAAGTCCTGGATACGTCCAAAATATCGATTCTTCCTTCCATGCGGAGTCCTAAGCCGCGTGTTCCGCGGAAAATTTATCTCCAGCCTTAAACGAGCGTTCGGAGATGGGGAACTCTGCCTGCCCGGTGAACTGCAATCACTGGCTGACAAGAAAACCTTTCATTCCTTTTTGCGGACCCTTCATCAACACCAATGGGTTGTCTATGCCAATCAACCGTTTGGTGGGCCGAACCATGTACTGAATTACCTGGCACGCTACACGCATCGTGTTGCCATATCCAATCACAGACTGGTTGCGCTTTCTGATGGCAAGGTTACGTTCCGCTGGAAAGACTATGCCCGTGGAAGCCAGCAAAAGCTGATGACACTCTCGGTCGAGGAGTTCCTGCGCCGCTTTTTACTGCACGTACTTCCTTCGCGGTTTGTTCGCATCCGCTTCTTCGGTTTTATGGCAAATCGGCGCCGAGCTTCACTATTGCCGCTTTGCGAAACTCTGGTCGGGCCAAACCTCCAGCGAGAGCCGCCTTCTGAGGCATCCAAGGTTACCAAACAACCCACATGGATATGTCCCCACTGCGGCGGTCCCATGGTCGTCATTCAGAGGCTCACTGCTTGGCAGATGATTTGCGAGTTCTCAATGAGGCTAAATGTTGCAGATACTTCCTGATCTCAAAAACCTCTCCGCCTTTTTTACGGTTCCAACGGTGCCGACAATATCAGTGTGTCGGCTCACCGATTATGCATCTCTTATGCTCTTAAATTCCAGCGGCCGTTCCTCGATGACCCTGCTTTTATTGGCCAGTCTTTCCATTCCTCAACTGGCTCTCTCCGTGTATCACGCCCTATCAAGCCCCCGATTCGTTAAAAAGTCGATTCAATACACCATATCCGCTTAGCTCCCCGCGCCCGCCGCAAGCGCAAGCGGCTTCCTTCAAACGCCCGTATCGAAAGTGCCCTCGATATCTCTGAGCTGTTCCTATTATTTCTCGTGAGGGCACTTCCGATACAGTCCTAGCGTTTCTTGGGAGTCTGGACCAAGTCTCTTAATGCACTGACGATTAGCTGCAAAAACGCGAGCACTAAACAGATGCAATCTAATTGGCGGCAGGGCATTGCATGGAGCCGGCTCAGCGGCCCAGCATCGCCTTCAGCAGAGTGCCAAGCGAGAAAAGTTCCCCAATTGTGTTCCCAAGGCAGTGACCCCAAATCATAACGGAGAGACTCCGAGTGCGTTGAACGGCATAGATTGCTGGGATCAGTATGATCACCCTCCAGATGAAACTCCAAGGAGACCAAAAGTGATAGCCTGCAAACAAAAATGCCTGCCAAATGGCTGCCCACGGCCCCATCCACGAAACTCTCGGCAGGAGGAAGCCGCGAAAGTAAAGTTCCTCAGCAATTGGGCCGACCAATCCGACGAATGCAATGCTTGCTAGGCGCGTTCCAATCAGAAGAATGGGAGGATGCGCGCTGAGATCCACTCTTTCGAGGTCCAGGAGTGAGTCGGGAACCCAATAGAACACTCGCTTCAAAAGCATCGCATCGGTCCAAGACAGAAACACCATCACAAGCGCTCCCCAGCAGAATAGAGCGAAGAGTATGGCAGCCAGCTTCTTGGCTGACAGTTGATGTCGATTGAGCACAATACCGTCCAGTGTCCACCTCCCGGTCTTTGCGTGGCCGCGGTATAGCAATGATCCAAGTAGGACCGGAATGAGAACCAGAACGTCCATCAATACAAACGCCATGCGCTTCGGAAGGCCGAGGGCGGTTGACAGTGGCGCAGTAACGAACAGATACGCAAAAAGAGCCACGATACCAGGACCCAGGTGAAGCAACACGGATCGGAATACGCTATGCTGCTCCGGCAGATCCGGAGTCATCGTTTGGCATCGTTTCATGTTGATGTTGAGCATCTCAGAATCGTTGGTTCCTACGCAAATATTTCTTTGATGCTCCAATGATACGAGACTCCCCGCCAGGAAGAGCATTCCTCGATTTGAGCGTGACTCCCACGAAGATGAGATGAGAAGGTCGTCCGGGAAGTCCTATATTTTGATCTCAATTCTAAATTTGGATTCATAAGAAGCAACGCAAAACTCGGCTATTGCCCCGCATTTGCCGCCACTTCGCCGCCACCTTCAGGTCTTTTTATCGAGAGCGCAAAACAGCATAAAACATCTTATCGGAATAATCGAGGACAGCTCTATCGGGGACGATTTCCAAGAAGCAGGTTTTCATAAGAATCACACGCTTGGGATGTGATAGGAACTTTCTCTTTCACATTTTTATAAAAATGAGGCTGGGCACCGGCTGCCGGTTGCATACAGGACAGCTAGGTGTTACGTTTTCGGCAGGCCCGGAACCATAATGGAAATTCGAGTGAAGGAGGCAGACATGGCTGAAGCGAATGCACCCAATATAGCGTTAGATTTGCTCAGCATCCACTCCATCATCACGCGTGCCTTGAGCGTTACAAGTGAGAAGAGTCAGCAATTTGCGCAAGGAGGCTTCCCCGACGCGTCGACGAAAGAGGGATTCTTATGCTATGCCCGGAGCTTTGTTTCTGTGATCCATGGTCATCACGTCACCGAAAACGAATTGGCGTTTCCCTATTTTCGGGAGAAATTACCGGACGCCCCTTACGACCTTTTAATTGCCCAACATCAAGAACTGGTGCATGTTCTGGACGAAATCAAGGCAACCATTGAAGAAGTGTCCGCGGAACCGCAAGCGGCAGCGGCGCTCAACAAGTTGAATCAGGGTTTGAGACGACTGGCCGACCTATGGCATCCGCATATTGGGATAGAGCAAGACCGCTTCACAGTTGCAAGGCTTGGGGCGCTGATCAACCGGGACGAGCACATCAGATTGGGCAAGTTGTTTGCGAAGCATAGTCAAAAGCACACGGGGCCAGGATATCTTGTTTTACCGTTTCTCCTATACAACCTCGCCCCTGAGGAAAGGGCGATTTTTGCCCGAAACATGCCCTTTCTGCTAACTCGCCTCCTAGTGCCTGTGGTCTGGAAGGCACGGTGGGCGCCGATGCGGCCATTTTTGCTTGATTGATGTTTGTAATCGCGGTGGCAGCCGAATGCGCATTCTTAGCGCTATTAACTCACCAGACGCGATTGCGAAGATTCTCGATTGCCTCTATCTACCTTCCAGCTCTCCCCGTAGCACAGGATTCCCATCTCGGCGATTAGGACACAGCACGGCACCGGGCATCAAGCACAGACCGTGCGATAAGGCAAAGTTTCAGCAACCGGCACTCTTCATTCCCTCGGAATCGTGCTCGGATTGACATCATTGTCCCGAAGTCCCGATGTGGGAAGTAATCCAGGGTTAGCCAGGCAAACGCCTCAGTTTCCCCGATGTCCTAGGTTTTATCGGGAGCGCACCAATAGCAGAAAATCTCATAATTAAGACCAGGATCGCGGTGCACTCTCGATAAAACGGCTTGAAGGCGGCCGCGGGGAACTATGCCTATGGATTTGAAATTATAAGTCTTTGTAACGGAGGGATTTGCGGTGAGAGGTTATTCAGGACTAATGCAACGTTCTCAGACATGATGTCTTCATAATAGCACATAGAAAGCAGGTCCCAGCATCAGAATGTTACGAGCTTTGCCAATGCTGATTTATGCGTACGCGAAGCGTCCGCCGCAAAGCGGCCACGTTCAAGCCCGTTTTTGGTTCTTTACTCCATAAATGCGGTGCGCTTTTTGCGCCCTCCGCTCGATCGGCCAAGTTAAGTGCCCGGCTCTTCCTCGGGAAGTTCGTCGGGAACGGCATCATCGAGATGAGCCAGTAGCTCTCGCGCCGTGGGCGCATCCTTGGCAGCGACTATGAACTCCACCGGGCCAATAGCATAATTGAGCCCCCCGAGCCCCCCAAAACCAATCAAATCCTGAATTTCGTAACCTTTGGTGAAGTACTCGATTTCCGCATCTTCGAGCAGAGATTTTACTAAAGCGACCAGTGCAGGATCCCCCGTGGCGTAGACGGTTTCGATCTTCGGATCGGGGTGCTCTTCCTGGATTGCAGGGCCTAAGGTCAACTCGACGTCACAGTCGGAACACCTGATTGCGGTATCAATGTACTCAACATTACACTCGGGACAGTGCTTCATGGTTGCATATCTCCAGTGTGGCTAACAGCATCTGCACAGTCTGTTTAAATCGGGAAAACCTGATACCAGTATTTATTGCTGATGGGGTAATTTTAGCATTTTCGACCAGGCAATGGTTCTTTGAAAATTATGTTTGCGCGCATTGACTCGGGGGCATCCCTTCCGAAACCGCCTTAAGGATACGATGGACAACCTGCCGAATCTTCCTTGGATCTCTGAATCCTGGCTTTCAAATTTCCGATTATAAGTAATATGTCGGCTTACCCCGGATTATTCATGAAGCTTCTACTGCGGCGGTGGATCCGGGCATGTCTACTGCGTTGCGCTCGGTCGGATTCCTCGACGTACTGTCGAGTACGCCTGCGGAATCCTCTCGTCGCGCGCCTTGTATCCATGCCCGTCTGCGCTGCCTCGCTACGAAACTTCATGAATAATCCGGGTAAAGGTATCCGAATGTTGGCGATTAATCGAAATCGGCGGAATCCTACTCCAGAATTGGAGGCTTTAAATAGGCGTTGTGAATACACCTATGGTGAAAAATCCGGCATATTTCGACGCTCCGGCGTTTGCCCAAATGGTCTATTATAATGTCCCTTATCCACAAGTAACGATATAAATATATTGACAAACGATAAGCGCTGGATTAAGATGTAAGCATGAACAATTTAAAAACATTATCTATGAAAAGAAGCTCAACAATATTTCTTCAGGTAGTCATTGTGCTCATCGGCATCGGCGCTCTTGTCCTCTTGCTTTGGGAACCCCACATTGAGGGCAGGAATGCACACGCCACGCTCTTTCAGATTTACTTCGATCCGTTCTTGGCGTGGGCGTATACCGCATCTATTGCCTTTTTCGTGGCGCTCTATCAGGCATTCAAGCTGTTGGTGTACATAGGACGGAATGAAGTATTTTCACTGCGTTCTGTAAAGGCTTTGCGGACCATAAAATACTGCGCAGTTACCATTGTTGGTTTTATCGTACCGGCAGAAGCCTACCTATTTATAGTTCGTCCCGGCGATGACATTGCGGGCGGTGTTTTTGTGGGCATTCTCATTTCCTTTATCTCTATCGTCGTAGCTACTGCCGCGGCCGTGTTTGAAAGAACTTTACAAAGTGCCGTCGATATAAAGTCCGAGAACGACTTAACGGTATAAGGAAACCAATATGGCAATCATTATTAACATCGACGTTATGTTGGCGAAACGGAAAATGAGCGTAACCGAGCTTACCGAGAAAGTCGGCATCACAATGGCCAACATTTCCATCTTGAAAAATGGAAAGGCAAAAGCAATCCGATTATCAACATTAGAGGCTGTCTGCAAAGCTTTGGAGTGCCAGCCCGGTGATATTTTGGAATACAAAAGTGATGAAGGAAAAAACAATTAACAAATGCCCAAGTTTCAGTGAAGCGCTGCTTGCAAGGCTTTGATCGGTCCTGCATCGCGGTTTTATGCAAACCACCAACCGATTCTAGATTACACGAACAATCCCTTTCAATGTAACTCCTCGGAAGCCCTCTTCTCTGGATCTGAGTTCTTCGAAGATCGGACTTAAGGATACCTACGTCGGCATCGGAAAGGGGGATCCCGGCAAAAACGAGGCCATTGCCTATAAATATATTGGCGGCTGGCGAGAGGGAAACGAACCCGATCTCAGCATTACCGGCGGCGGTGGCTCGATCCTTTCAACACCCACAGACATGACGATATTCATCAAGGCCCTGTTCGACCTGAAACTGGTTT
>JAHFUH010000725.1 GCA_023265215.1 Acidobacteriota bacterium | reverse complement strand
CCAAAAATCGGGGAGCTATTTGAAACCATTAGCGTCCTTAATGTGACAACCCCCTACTCTGTCGAAGGATTTGGAACGCAGTCGTCAATCTATAAGAACAGAATCCGGGCGAAAATCGAACCGCTCGGGGGCCAAAAGGATGAGCTGACACAGGATATCCAGACTTTCCAGCAATATTATCGCATCTGGATCTGGTACGACGGAGGCGTGACGGCATTCCAGGAGATCTCCTGGGCCGGCAAGCGCCTGGTGATAACCGCACCGCCGGAACAGATTGGAGCAAACTGGCTCCTGATCAATTGTCGGGAGACTGTCTCAAGAAAAGTGTAAGCAATAATTTCAGAAAAGGTTGGGCCGCCTCAAAACCGGCCTGAGAGAGAAAGCGCGGCTAGGGTCTGCAGCCCGAAATGCAATCTACCCGAGATTGCCGCCGCGCTGCCATTCGGGACCGCCGACGGGAGGTGTCCGATGGAAGGGCCATAAATCATGAGCGAATCAAAGGGAGTAATTGGATTAGGGACTCTGCTGAAAATCGGCAACGGGGCGTCTGAAGAAACGTTCGCTGCAATAGCGGAAGTGAAAGACATCGACGGTCCGGCACTGACCCGCGAATTCGCGGAGTTCACCCACCAACAATCGACGGGCGGCTATCGTGAATATAAGCCGACCTTCAAAGACAGTGGCAACATAACATTCAAATGCAATTTTTTGCCAGACGACGTGACGCAGGGATTTGCAACTACCGGGCTGCTCAAGGACTATGAAAACGGCACGCTGCGGCATTTCCAGATAGCTTTCCCCGACACGGGCGCCACGAAGGCTTCATTCTCCGCCTATGTGGCAAACATTAAACCGACGGCGCCCATCGCCGGTCCGCTGGAAATCGACCTCAGTCTGCGCGTCACCGGTCCTGTTGTCTGGTCCTAGAAAGGGCCTATGCTAAACAAAGATCAGATCCTGAAGCTGTGCGACCTTAGAACAAAAGAAATTAATATCCCGGAATTCGGAGGAATTATCCGGATCCGGGAACTCACACTGGAAGACGCCGGGCGGATTTACGCTGAGATCCAGGAATACCCGGAGAAGGAACGCGGGTACCAGGATATCTTCCGCGCTGTCGCCACGTCTGTCATCGATGAGAAAGATGAGCCGATATTCTCCAGTGAAGAGGTCGCGCGCCTCGGGAAGAGGTTCTCTGACGTTGTTACAAAAATCTATAACGAGATCATAATTCTGTGCGGCGGCGGCAAAAATGAGGAAGTGGAAAAAAACTCAGAGGCCGCCCAGACCGTCAGTTTATAATCCTGGCGGCATTGACGCTGGGCAGGACCCCGCGGGAGCTCGAAGCCAGCATGACGGTTCGCGAGCTTTCGGAACTCCAGGCGTTCTGGAATATCCATCCGTGGGGCTCTTATGCTGATGATCTCAGGGCGGCAAGGCTCTGTGCCACCGTTGCCAACTTCTCGGCGGCCGTCGACTGGAAACGGCGCGGGCGTCGTCCATTTGAGCCTAAAGATTTCCTTCCGACTTATAGTCAGACTCAATCACAGCAGACTCCGGAACAGCAAATCGCAGCGCTGAAAATGCTGCCAGGTGTTGACCTCCGGAAGAAACCGAAGAAAAACAAGGGGCGCAAATAATGGCCGTGATGGGCATTCAAAATTTCGACCGCCTACTGAAGCGAGTCGAACTCATGGAGAAGGCCTGCGGGCAAAAGACGCTTGATAAGGCGATGGAAGCCGCCGGCGACGTTTTGGCCGATGCTCTGGCTTCAGGGACTCCGATCGGTCCTCAGTCACACAAAACCCGGAAAGGAAGTATGCGCCCAGCCGGTAATGCGCGGAACAGCGTGATTAACGTGCCTGCTAAATCCAAAACCTACGGAGTGACGCGCCGCCTGGTCGGATATTCCAAGGCTGCCTTTTATATGCTCTGGGTGCTTAAGGGGCATCAGATGGTAGTGGGCGGCCGGCTGAAGCGTGGCGCTTCGGCAAAGACCAACACTCACAGCCAGGGCGGCAAGGGTAAATCTGTTGGCTGGATCCAGGGGCGCGATTATATGCATAGAGTTTTCCGCGCCAACATTAAAGCCGCGATGGAAGCGGCTAAAGAAGTAATCAGGCGGGCGGCCAAAGGCCAGCAATCAAACAGCCGGGCGGCATAGGAGTTTCGCTATGGGATCCAACACAATAGATCGCGCATTTTTCGAACTCAATAGCAACGCTCCGGACGTAGAGAAAGGTTTTAAGTCTCTTCTGAATGCCATGGCCGGCACACAGGATAAAGTAAGGGCTGTCCAGCAGAAATTCCAGGACCTTCAAAACACCCACCAGACGCTGATTGCCTCGATCGCAAAACTTGAGGCTGAGCATGCCAAATATTCGGAAGTCCTGAACTCTGGGACGCAGGATATAAAAAAATGGAGCGAGGCAAGCGACCAGGTCAAGCGAATAAGCAAAGAGCTGGAGGATCTCGATAAGAAGGCTGTTAAGAGCAAGGACGAACTGGCGAACGCTCAGAAGAAACTCAGTCAGGCAACACAGGATGCCGGTACGAGTTTCCAGGCGTTTGGCCAAGCTGTAGGTAATTTTATTTCGCACCCGGTTCAGACGGCGCAGTCGGGCCTGACGTCCCTGGCGGAATCTATGGGCCCGGTAGCCGTAGGGGCCGGCGCAATTGTGGCGGGAGTTGCAGCCGCTGGCTACGCAATGCATGAAATGGCCATGAAAGCGGGAGAAGCGGCTCAGAAGATTCAGAATATGCACTACGCCACGGGCCTCACCGTTGAAACAGTGCAAGCACTGGAACGCGCAGGCAAAGAGCGGGGGCTTTCTAATCTTCTCACGGTGA
>JAHFUH010000207.1 GCA_023265215.1 Acidobacteriota bacterium | reverse complement strand
CAACACTCCAATTGACGGAAATGGGGCTGTTTGGTAGTATCTTGCACTGCAGTGGCGCTATCGTCTAGGGGCTAGGACGGGTGGTTCTCAGCCATCAAACCAGGGTTCGATTCCCTGTAGCGCTACCAAATACCAATGCCTTCTTATTTACTACGGGAGCTGTAGTACCAGCCGCTGCCCCACGGACAAAAATCAACATCGTGTATCATTTTTCAATTGCAGTTTAGGACCGCACAGGCCGAAGGCTTGCAGCGGCCCAATGCCAAATGACAATTGACCGGTGACAAATGACAGGATTATTTGTCGTTAATCCCTGCACGACGTCCGAATTCCACCTAAGATTGAGTTCCACTTCCGATTACACGCTGCGCCGACGGTTTTCTCCGAGACGGCGAAAGCAGTCTCCGTTGCGGAGATGATGATTTCAGCCTCGAATACCATCTTCTTCACAACGAAAATGATTGTATCTATGAGCGAGACCGCGGTCGGAGTGTCGGAGATGATCATTTCAGAACCTAAGACCGGGGTCCTGATGATGGAAATGATCTTATCCGCAGCGAAGAAGACCATTTCGGCTGCGGAAGCGATCTTTGCCGTCGCAAAGACCATGGTATTCATGACGCAAATCATCATCGCGGAAGGGAACAAGATGGTCACGGTCGACAAGAAGATGCTCTTTGTCCCACCGACCGTGGTGCGCACGAGACAGCCAGTGCGCTGTGGCAGCCGATGCTGCACCGAATATAAAAGGCTGCCCGAAGATCACCCGGCCAATTTTGTAAGTGATGTCGTTGATCCGTTGAACCTTTCCGCCATAGAAGCGGTGTATGAAAAGGAGTTTCGGCGACAGCCTCCCAGAGGCTTCCCGGTTTTACGATGCTTTCTTCAGCCGCTCCGCCACCCACATTTTGATAATCGATTGCCGGGGCACTCCCAGGCGTTTCGCTTCTTTATCCAGAAGCTGAATCATCCATACAGGGAAGTCGACGTTGACCCTTTTCTGTTCCTGGACAGGTCTTCGGCTCTTGGAAAGGTCAAGATGTCGAGTAATGTCCTCACCTTGATCGAACTTTTTATCAAATTCCTCAGCCTTCATAGATGCCAATCTCCTCTTTCCTGGAGCGCCGTACGGATATAAGCCTTATACTGTTTTCCCGATAAGTGATGACCGCTGACCAATGGTTGGCGGCGATAGTTCCAATAACCAGGAACCGGGGTTCATCGGCGGTCTTTGCCGGAATCTCGATGAGATCGGGGTCATCCCATAGCGCTTGCGCTTCATAGAAGTCAACTCCATGCTTTCTCTTGTTCATTTCGCTCTTTCCCGGATCGAACTCAAACGCCATGGTATAATAATTATACCTTAAATATACCAAGCCCTGCAACAGGCTTTGAAGTGATTTTGGGTTTGAATCACCTCCGGCTTTCGCTGGCCCAATGAAATATATGTTAGATTAAATGTAATATATATTGGACATATTATAAATAATAGCTTACCTTGTGACTATGAAGACAACGGCGACGGTCAACATGAGATTGCGGATGGCGAGGATTGAAAAAGGGCTTTCTCAACAGAACTTGGCCGACATGGTACACGCGACCCGGCAAACCATTGGCCTGATCGAAAGTGGAAGTTTCAATCCTTCGCTTGCACTGTGCATCCGGATCGCAAGGGCGCTTGGCAAGACATTGGACCAATTGTTCTGGGAGGAAGAAAAAGATGAAAGGTCCAGGGCTGCAAACCGATGAACGCAGTGTTTCGATTACCAGAAAGATAGGCACCACGCTTTATCTTCTTACCATTGCTGCGTTGTGGCTCGATGTCTGCTGGCGGCAATTCATTTCAGGGCAGCCGCTGGAACAGTTTATCGATCTGGCAGCTTTGATGACGGCAAACGTCATCCTCTTCATCGGTGCCGCGCTATATCACGGCGGCATCTTCGTACCGAAAATACGCGCATCTGCTGTTGCAACGCTTTACTGCGTGTGCGTTGCGGTGGGCACGGTTTTTACAATCTTCAGGTATCACCTGAATTCCGCGCGCGAAATATTGTTCAAGGTCGTGCTCATAGCTGCAATTACGGGTGTTGTTGTCCTGTTTTATGTTGCGGCCGCCTATTGCGGGGCGAAAAGGGCAGACAGACAGATGGAGGAATAGGCGATTTGAATCTGGGGAGGTGAGCCGTGTTCAGGTTCTGGAAAACAGTCTGGGCAGAATTCAAAAATCAGAGGATTATTGTTTTTTCCGGAGTCACGCTTGCCCTTTCAGTTTATGCGTTTTTCCACTTCAGCCCCTGGCGACATCCAGGCTTCAATGGTGAATTCACTCAACTGGCTGAAATAATAACCCTCCTAGTTTTTGCTTCGTGTGCCGGCAGCTTTTCTTCCCGCCGGGAAGAGAGCAGAATCCCAATTGTCAGGTTCCTGGTCAAGCTGTGTGCAGCCGCTGTTGCCACATTATTTTCTGCGATGTTGGTATCCATTTCCTTGTTTCTTTCGGTTCGATGGGATTATTCCAATTCGATTTTGGCTTCTATTTATCCGGATTTTGGGTACATCCAACCTTCAGCCTATTGTTCAGGAGCTTTTCTCATTTATGCCTGTACTGTCCTCTTTTCTTTGCTCATAAAACGGCTGTGGTTTTCGGCTCTGATTGGGTTTACAAGTGGGGTCGCAATTCTGTGCTCGACTGCCTTTTTCTGGGTCCGGCTGGATTTTGAAACTTGGACGAAAGGGAAATTAATCAACTCCGCCATACTACTCAGCGGACTGCTGCTGCTTGTTTTCTCATGGATTTTGTCAGGCCGCGAGATTCCGCTCAGATCGTCAACCCGGTTTGTTCTTGGCCTTTTCGCAGTTTTGGCCACAGCCTTTTCCACCTCAGCTCTGATATTCGCGATGCGGACCTCGTCGGAAGCGCTTGAACTAGGGCGGCCTGTTTTAAGCCCATCGGGAACCGAAGTTGTCACGAATGCTTTTGGAAAGTTCGATCGGCAGGTCTGGCTGTTGCCGACCAGCCCGGGGGCAGGCAGTCGAATAATCAAAAAGCACGCTTACGATGCTGCTTTCTCACCGGATGGCCGCTGGATCGCCTTTTGCTCACAAAAAGGAATTTTCGGCCTTCGGTCATTTCATGTCGACCTGCGAATAGCAAAAACAGACGGAACACAAGAAAGGATCCTTCTGCCAAACTTCTCCCGCTGGAATGGCAGCGATAGTGAAATAAGCGTTCGCGGCAAAGCATTCTCTCCGGACAGCAAATACATTGCATTACTGTGCGACACGATGATTTATGTGGTGGACCTGGAAGGGAACATAAAAAGCCAGACGGCCGTTCCTTCGATGCCCTATAGACAACTCCTTGGATGGCATTCCAACAAATTGGTGGTACTGCTCATGGATCGTGGTCGAGAATGCATTGAAACCTACGATCTCTCCCAAAGGCAGTTCAGGACGGTTTATCAGGCGACCTATATTCCTAGACCGTTCGCCCTGACCGCACCTGGTGTGGGTGTCAGGTATGTGCTGTGTGGCAATGCACTGATAGATTTGGATAAGGGCAGTGAGCTTTTATTATCGCAAAATCTCAAAAACGCATCAGCGGATATCTCTGCCGATCAAGATAGGGTGGTTTATTCTATCAGCGCCGAAACTGCCAGACCGGAGAACCCGTCGGTCTTCATCCGCCGTCTTTTCCTGAAAACAGGTCAGAATGAGCTGTGTGCCGAATTTAAAGGACGTGTCGACCGACTTCTTATTTCTCCGGATGGGAGCAAAACTGCCATCGAGCTTTGCACTGCAAGGCCTCAGTGTCAAACTGCCGTGATAGACAGGAATACTCTGGTTCGCAAATTTTCAGGTTGGGGATTGGTGGGATGGAGAGATTCCAAAAGCGCCGTACTGGCTGATGAAAGCATCTTCCCAAAACGAATGGCCTTGGGCGATATCGAGACCGGCGAGATTCATCAATTTTATCCATGAATTCGATTCAACCGTGCAAAAGCTGTGGAACGACCGTTACTGAGGTAAAGCCCTGTGGCTCCTTTGAGATCCCTGATGCCTATTCCGGAATATTCCGCGTGATCGGAACTCTAAGACCGGACAATCTCGATCCTATGGATGCATGGACCATAAGCGTTCCCGAAGTAATGGTACCCGAGGAAGCCGGAAGCGTCGTATTGCGGCTGGCGCGCGAGAGATTGCCGGAGCGCGCAACTTTGGTGACCTTTCTACCTTGGGATGATTGGTCAGGAAAGGTCCGCCGGATCCTCGACGGCGACAGAGTTGTACTTGAACTTGCCAAAGGCGACTTCCGAGTACTCCATATTGCCAACATCGATTGTCCGGATCAGGGGCAGAATGGGTGGAAAAAAGCAAAGGATTTAACAAGCAGGCAACTGCTGGGGAAAAACATCACATTCCTTATCCTGAAAGATGAGTCAAGCGATGCGCCGCTCCAATACGATGATACTCCAGGCACGTTTGTGGGACTGCCCGTTAATGAGGCTGTGAATACTATTGCGGAGGAGTTGCTTAGGGCAGGTCTTGCCTGGCATTATACGAAATATTCGGCGGATCCGGACCTGGCACGCCTTGAAGCGGAAGCCCGCAAAGCTGGACGGGGAATCTGGGCCAAACCCAATCCCGTTCCTCCCTGGGATTATCGAAAAACTCTGCATCATGGGCCATGAGATTATCGGAGGATCCTGTCGGTGGCAAAGTGATGATGATGACTTATACTTAGCTTCGCTCGGCTTAAAAGCTGGACGCGGAATACGCGGATTACACGAGAAAACACGGATAAATCAATTAATTTGTCCGTTTATTCGCGTATCTCGCGTCCTTGATAATCAGCGCAGAACAGATCAATGCGGCAATCAAAGGCAGAATTGAGGTGAGCGAGACAGGATGAATGACGCCGGGCAAGGACAGCCATGAGTTCCAACTCTGCGAGTTGAAAATTGCAGCGATGGTATCTCTCAGATCCATTCCCCGAAGAAAATGATGCAGGCGCACATGGCCGCTCCAGAACATGAAACTGCTCAGACGTCCCACCAGGTTCCACATAATTACTCCGGCAGTCAGGAACCGCATCAGCTTTCTCTGCCAGTCCTCAGTTCCCATCCGTTTGATCGGCAAAAATAAAAGCGTAAAAATAGAAGGGGCGATTACCAGTAAGTACCACCCCTCATTGCCCGTACGTTCCGCGCCTGCAACACTGGCCGTTCTGATTTCAAACAGGCTGGCGTGCCAGGCCATGCCGGCAATGAATGAAACAACGGCTACCAGATGCGGAAATGCTTCCTTCCAGAACGCCCGGTCGCGGCAGGAGCTCCTAGACAACAGTCCGTAACCGGCAATTCCGCCGAACACGGCCAGGGGCGTGTAGTAATAGATCCCGGGACTGACCATGCTCCAGAATCCCGACCACCAGAACAGCCGAATAAGACCATTGAAATAAAACCAGACAGGATTGAGCCGAAACATCCCAAGGATTTTCTGAAGCAGCGAAGCCTGAGCAGAATCGCGGACTTCCGTCAGCAGCAGCCAGTGTCCCGAAAGCTTCCAGTTGAAAAAAAACAAGACCGCAACGGCGAGCACAAGGAAAAACGTCAGGAGTATTTTTGTCCGGAGGCGCGTATGCTCCCGATTTTCACTGCCGTTTAGGTCCCAGCAGCCAAGAACCGCCAAAGGCAGCAGCGTCAAAGCATAGGACTTGGTAAACAGAGCGGCCGCTATCAAGAATAGTGCCGCAACCAGATGCCTGATTGTTTTGTCTTTTCGAATAAGTAAGTAGATAGACCAGCTGAAAAGAGGGAAGCTCAAGCAGTCGTTTGTTACGCGGCCCAGGAACGGCATGTAATTTGGGAGCCATGCTGTCAAAAGGGCCGCCAGAACTCCGATCCTTGTGCCAAAAACCTGTTCGAAAATCAGGTAAACCGCGGGGATGGCCAGAGACGCCAACAGAATTGAGAAGAGCGAAAGAAGCCAGTATTGATAATCCAGTTTCAGGTGATAAATCCAACTGTAAACAGGGGAAATGATCCAGTAATAAAGCGGAGGGTGTTGCGCTTCATAATTGGGCTGTGAAAACCCGGTTTGCAAATTCGCCGGATCGCATGCCGCCCGCTTCAACTCTCCACGCTGCACCGAATCCAGGACTGACCAGCGTTTGTAGCGTTCGCCGCCGCCCTGGTCTGGCGAAGGCAAATTCTTCTGAATCTTTTCAATGCCGGCCGGCAAAGTGAGCGCGCCCGGCCGTGGAATCAATCCGGTCCTTGCCAAAAAACACACATAGGAAATATGTCCAAAGAAATCCATTTGCTCGCCAAGCGGCGTGACGGCCGCCTGCGATGCCAAAACGAAAAAAAAGGTCAATCCCAGTGTCAGAGGCCTGAGGATTCTCATATCCCAATCTCTGTGATTTAAAATGGAGTCGCAGAATCTTACAACAAAATCAGAATGACAGAATACAAATTACTTCCAGCTAAACCCACGGCCTATGGCCGTGCGACCCTGATAGGCTAAGGGCTCGCGCAAGAATAACTTCACATTCTGCGGCCGGATCTCAGGTTGCACAATATGCAGGGAATTGTAATAGGATATTGTATTTATCAGAGCCGGCCGCCCTTCGGGGCGCGGCCGCGGGCGGGCATCTGCTGCGTTGCCGCGACTCGGAGATGAACCACATCGCCTGCGTCGCGGCGCCTTGCATCTGCCCGCCCGGCGCTCGCGCCAGAATGTAAACTTATTCTTGCGCGAACCCTAAGCCGTTCCGGCGTGCCGTCGATTTATTTGGCAACAAAACACCAAAGAACTTCGGGGGTAACTGTTTAGCCGGCTGCCCAAGAGGATGCCGGGGGAAGCCGGGAGGCCGGAATTTGAACCGCAAAGACCGCAAAGACCTCTAAGGGATGCTTCTTTGCGGTCTTCGAGATCTTCGTGGTTCGCTTTTTGGGCTTGGCTAAACAGTTACCTTCGGGGTCGGCGTCGCTATCACTATCTGGGTCGAAATCAGGGAAAGCAATCTCCAATCGGTGCTCCATTACTTTGCCCCCCGTTTTAAATGCCGACCCCGATACCGACCCCGACTCCGACCCCGAGAGTCGCGGCGAATCGCTCCGCTGTGCGCTGACTGCTGAACACACTTGACACTGTGGGTAGATGACGCATCACTGCGATTCTCCAGAGCCTAAATGTTCGTTCGGCTCAGGCCCGAAGGGCCGTCAGTGAATAGCCCCGGCCGCAAGGCCGGGGTTGGCGATTTCGATTGAATGAGCGCTGAAAGCGCGGCACTCAAACGAAATTGCATCATAAAGTGCCGCGCCTTCGGCGCTTATCGTTACCAACAACCTAATCCCGGCCTGACGGCCGGGCCTATTCACTGGCGGCCCTTCGGGCCTCATTCGGCATCCTGAGCAATGAGGATCCAATCCAAACCCACAGTGTCACGTGTGGGTAACAGTCAGCGCTGTGCGGGGCAGGCCAAAGCCACGCCTCCCAGGCGTGGTCGATTACATCGGTAGAACTGGTATCGGATCGCAAAAGATAAGTTGTTGTTTACGGCATAACAGTGAACTAGAATACCCCGTTCGGCCTGGAATTCCCTACGACTTCAGGCCGTTCCGCACACCTTTAACGTATCCCGAGAACCCGTAGGGGGCTTTCCGGGAACGAGGAATCACTGTGAAAATACACGAATATCAAGCGAAACAAGTTCTGTCGCAATTTGGCGTTCCCATTCCTCGTGGGGAATCGGCCACCAGCCCCTATGAGGTTTATGACATAGCCTCGCGCCTTGGCGGATCTGTTGTTGTGAAGGCGCAAATCCATGCAGGGGGACGCGGCAAAGGAGGCGGCGTTAAGGTCGCATCCACGCCCGCGGAAGCCGAAGAAATCGCAGGCAAAATGCTCGGTATGACACTGGTCACTCACCAGACCGGACCTGAGGGCCGAAAGGTTAGGCGAGTTCTGATAGAAGAGGCTTTGCCGATCAAAAAAGAATTCTACCTTGGAATTGTTGTGGATAGAGCAAGTCAGCGCCCTGTCATCATGGCATCTCCCGCCGGAGGCATGGATATTGAAAAAGTGGCTGCTGAAACTCCACATCTTATTTTCAAAGAATTTGTCGATCCCAGCATCGGTCTTCAGCCGTTTTCCCTGCGAAAACTAGCCTTCAGGTTGGGGTTGACGGGCGAATTACTCGCTCCAGCCTCCAAGATCATAGCGGCCCTGTACCGCGCTTTCGAAGCCGTGGATGCATCGCTGGTCGAAATCAATCCTTTCCTGCTTACCGAGACCGGCAAGCTTTACGCTCTGGACGCCAAAGTTAATTTTGACGACAACGCGATGTATCGCCACAAAGATCTGCTGCTTTTGCGGGACTTTTTTGAAGAAGATCCTCTCGAAATTGACGCTTCCCGCTATGGCATCAATTACATCCGGCTTGACGGGAATATCGGCTGCATGGTGAACGGCGCCGGGTTGGCT
>JAHFUH010000724.1 GCA_023265215.1 Acidobacteriota bacterium | reverse complement strand
CATCAAGATTCACCATGAACCGGACGGCACCTTTCCCAACGGTATCCCGAACCCGCTCCTGCCGGAGAACCGCGCTGCCACTGCACGGGCGGTTAAGGAGCACAAGGCCGATATCGGCATCGCCTGGGATGGCGACTTCGACCGCTGTTTCCTGTTCGACGAAGAGGGGATGTTCATCGAATGGTACTACATCGTGGGGCTCCTGGCGATGGCCCTCCTGGCCAGGCACCCTCGAGCGCGGATCATTCACGACCCGCGCCTCACCTGGAACACCATCGACATGGTTGCCGGGGCAGGAGGCATACCGGTGCTGAGCAAGACCGGCCATGCCTTCATCAAGGAAAGGATGCGGCTGGAGGATGCCGTCTACGGCGGTGAAATGAGCGCCCACCACTATTTCCGCGAGTTTGCCTACTGCGACAGCGGCATGATCCCGTGGCTGCTGGTGCTGGAGATCATGGGGATGACCGGCAAACCGTTATCCGCGCTGGTCGGTGAGCGGATGCGCCTGTTTCCAGCAAGCGGCGAGATCAATCGAATGCTCAAGGAGCCGCTTGCAGCGATAGCTACAATCAAGGATTTGTATAACGACGAAGCCGTATTCATTGATCATACGGATGGTCTGAGCATGGAATTCCCTTTTTGGCGCTTCAATCTTCGCTGCTCCAATACGGAGCCGGTGCTACGGCTGAATGTAGAATCGCGGGGAGATGAACAACTGATGTGTGCTAAGACGAAAGAACTGCTCGGAGTCATCGATGCTTTTTGAATTAGTATGCTGATGGGGAATTCGCGATAGTAATGAAGTTAGGAGCAGCACTGCATGAACCCAAAGATTTCCATAATCACGCCTTCATTCAGTCAAGCAGATTTTATTGAAGATACCATAAAAGTGCGGTTCTATAACCAATACATAGGTTAGTTGCTGATTCTGTAAGAATTACACATAGGTAGAGCAAATTCTAAGGCCGCCGTTATGACTTCTTTTGACCTGCCGCAATATTGCGTGACTTAGAAGCGACCATAGCTGGTCCAGAAGCGGCAACGGCCTCCAGGAGATTTTGCCGTTTTTCTTCTCTGTCGGTTGCCGGTGGTTCCAGCGAAAGACCACTTCGTTGATGTAACGCTGGAGAAGCTCTTTGCTCAGCCAGTGGAAAACGCCCTGCTTGGCCCGCTCCAGAATGGCGTTGAATGATTCAGCGGTGTTATTGTGGACTTCGCCACGGGCATATTCCAGATCGCCGTGATTTACATATGAATGGCCGGCATATTGGTTGCCGAGCCTTTGATATACCTGATGCTGGTCGGTCATCAGGTAGGAATCCATATCCACATGGCGCTCGACAACCGGCGCTATGCTTTCGTGACGGTCGTTATCGATGGTCTGGGCACGGACTATACCGGCTCTCTCGACCATAACAAGAATCGGTTGCTTGGCGGTTCCCTTGCCCCGCTTGTGAGTAACTCCCTTTTCCTTGCGGGGCTTGCCGCCGAGGTACTTTTCGTCGATCTCGACCACGCCGCCAACGGCAGGGAATGCTTCGTGGCTCATGTCCATCATCTCGCGGATGGCATGGCCAAGTTTCCAGGCGGTCTTTTGCGAGACGCCGATCAGTCTGGACAATATTACCGATGAAACCCCTTTGCTGGAGCCGAGGATGTAGTACATGGCCAGTAGCCATGTCCACAGCGGCAACTTTGTGGCATGCATTGGCGTCTTGGTGGTAACGGTAAAGTGTCCATGACAGCCGGAACATTCGTACAAACCGCGCCTGGTCGTCTTGCCGTTCAACTCCCAAGAGTCAAGGCAGCCGCAGTGGGGGCATACACGCCCGTCACGCCAGATTGCCTGCTCCAAATAGCAACGACAGGCTTGTTCCGTGGGCAACATCTCTTTCAATTCGTCAATGGTCATGATTCGCCTCCTTTCATAGGAAGGAAGCCTATCCCGACCAAGTGACACAATATGTCTCAACCCAGATTGCCACCTATGTTTGGTTCATAGGTCCGTATTTTAACGTCATTATGCATTGGAGATGTCAATCAGCGGAATTTCCTGACAGCTATTCACTGCTTGTAAAAGGATTTTCAGCTGATTAGATTTTCCCGCATCATCTTCCATATCCGAACAAATTGCAGCTTTTCCGAAATCGATTTCTTCCATCGTAACCTCCTGTAGTCCTTTTATAAGGATGCTGGTATTAAGATTCCAATCGTAAGCCTTTCTAGTTCATATTTGAGAGGTCTATCAATGGAATTTCCTGACAGACGTCAAATGATTTCAGTAGAATTCTCAGCTGATCCAATTTGCCAGCATCATCTTCCAAATCAGAACAAGGTAACTGTACAAAATCGAATTTTTCCAAAGTATCCTCCTTTATGTTCAACGATGCGGCGGATCAAATACGCGGCGAAGCGAAGTCAATTTACATCCGCTTGTCGGCCCTTTTCTTCGGCAGCTTTCGCCTGCTCCTTGAGCACATAGTCGTGCAGCCAAAGAAATTGGTTTGCAAGTAATTGGTTCCTATCTTTATCGTCTCTTGGATATTCTTCCACAACAGCGGGTTGTTGACCGATTTTATGAGTTATTGCTGAGAGGATTATTTCAGGATCAACTAAACCAACAATTGAATTATACTGCTCTCTTTCGAGGTCTGATTTGTGTGAAATCCCAGATTCCATTCCCCAGGCTGTCGGAGTAAATGTGTCTAAAAACCTGAAAACAGACTGTTTGCAGGTTTTGAAGAAGTTGGTAAGATATTCTTCTACTTCTGATTTACCGATGTGCTTCTTAACTAGATACAATAAGTGGCCACATGTTTTAGGGTAGACTGCAGTGATATCTACATCACCCTCC
>JAHFUH010000723.1 GCA_023265215.1 Acidobacteriota bacterium | reverse complement strand
TTTTAAAATTTCTCCAATCATTCCGTGCCACGCGTGCATTCCGCATCCAATCTTCTTATTTTCGCCAATAGCTGATCGAAAACTTCGATGACTGCAAGACCAACTATTAAATCAGTTTATTTCTATATTAGCGTGGGCGGTATTCGGGTTCTCAGCCCATCCCCTGATGAAAAGCTGCGGCTGCTGTCACCGGAATTCGAGAAAGTACTGGTAGGGCAGAAATGAATGCTCTCTGCTCAGCCTAAAGCCGGCAGCCTGCATTCCATTTATGACTTCTTCGCGAGCCATTTTCATGTCGGGCGGCGGACCGACCGGCAATTCTTCTTTTTTATAGTCTACTATCACAATCCGTCCTCCCGGTTTGAGTATTTTTCTCATCAAAGTCAGATAGCGAGACTGGTCTGAAATATGATGCCAGGTGTTGCATACAAAAAAGAGGTTGATGGAATTAGCAGACAGAAGCGGATCATTGGCTTCGGAAAGTACTGTCGCCACATTGTTGATCCCAGTGTCCCGTATGTGCCGATTCAGGTGCAGGATCATATCGGGGTTGATGTCCACGGCATAAATCCTTCCGCTTGCCCCCACGTGCCGAGCAAACCGAAAAGCAAAATAACCGGAACCCGCGCCTATATCCGCAATAAAATCGCCCTTTTTTATATTCAGGCTCTTGATTACTTCTTCAGGTTTTTGTTCGGCATCCCTTTGTGGATTTTCGAGCATTGAGATGTAGGTCTGTGCATCCTGGTGTATTTTGTTAATCTCTTCTTTATTGCGGGATGCGGGACTATTTTGAGCAAGGGCCAATGCCGGCAGCCATATCATAATAAAAACAAAGAATTTCATGGATCCCCTTACATTAGTCATTTTGCCCTCAAGATAATAATAACAATAAATGACAAAATATCACTAGAAGGGAACAAATGCTACGTGCTACAATTTTGTTACTCTAGCCATAGGAAAGTGGAGGGCCGGCGGAGCCGAAAAGCTCCGAGCGACTCCGGCCCTTCCACAATATGATCTCCCGATCGTCTCTCTCAAAACCAGAAATTTCGGGTACGTGCACGCTGTAATATCCGAGTTGCATAAGCGCGAGTTTTGGGGAAGTCGACCAGCGACAGGTAATGCTCCTCCGGAGAAACGCCTGGAGGCGGGGGGTAAGACTGTGCGAGTTTCAGCCAATGGTCGGCTCTCGATTCTCCCGCGTTGTAACGCAGAAGCGCGAAAAGGGGTGGGTTTGGAGAGCTCTTATAATGCTCGAACGAGCGCTGAAGATACCAGCAGCCGATCTCAATATTCAGTTCGGGTTCCAGGAGTCGCGTCTCCTGGAACAAGGGAAATCCTCTTTGAGTGGCGAAATCCGATGCCGCTGCTATGGTTATTTGCATGAGACCCACTTCACCCGCGGGCCCGCGGATTTCCCATCGAAACCAGCTTTCCTCAAAAATCAATGCCTTTACAAAATAAAAGTCCAGCTTATTCCGGGCTGCGGCCTGGCTAATGATGTAATCATACTGCGTTATGTGGCGATGGATTCCGGCCAGACCCGCTGAGACCAGCAGAAGCGCTATAAGGCCTGCAATGAATAAAGCACGCATCAACATCCCTCGAATTCATATCAGACTATCATTTTTCGGTCCATCAGGCAGCATTCTTCTGAGTCTGCTTCAGCAACATGAGCATCGGGCTTTACTGAAAAAATGGGACGCGGAATATACGCTGAGCACGCGAAAAAGCGCGGGGAAAAAGGTGAGATTATCCGGGCTCTTCTGCGTGCTCTGCCGTATTCTGCCTCCCATCAAGCGATAGGGCGGATAGACCATCGCCAAGGGGTGCAAACGGAAGTGAGACTCAGAAGGCAAAAAGAACAGCGCCTGGGAGCGCCGGCGTCCTCGCCGGCACATATTCACGACTACCAGATATGTTTGCCAAAAACCCTACAAGTCGCTGCAGCTCTTTGATTGATTCGGAAATTCCCGATGTGCGCACCTGCCTGCCGGCGAGGACGCCGGCGCTCCCAGGGCATAAGCCCATTAGGTTTTGAGTCCCACTTCCATTTGCACCCATCGCCAAAGGAATTAGATCTTTTCGAGGAGAGTTCTTTTCTTTTCTTCGAATTCCTCAGCTGAAATGATATTGCGCTCTCGCAGACTGGCCAATTCTTCAAGCAGTTTTGGAATATTCTGCAGCTGTGTCGTGTTGACCGAATTATTCGCCCCAATATACAACTCGCGCTGATGCACCAGGGAATTTTTGAAGTCCAGCGGTCGTGCGAGAAAATCGAAGACAGTGGTGCCTTGTTCGCTGGCCGTTTCCAACCCGACGTTCCCGTATTTGAACAGCCTGCCCATGAGACTTTGGTGATGGAAAACGTTGTTTATCTTATCCAGCGGCGCATCGAAAGAAGAAACAGATAATACTCCCTCCTGCTTTACCACTCTGCGATTAGTCAGTATGTACTCCCGCCGCTTCCAATCGAAAAATCTCAACAGGAAATAAGCCAGTGGAACAAGGCAGAATAAAAGTATCCATTCCCTCTGCGGATACTGGGTATACAGCACTACAATTATTGCCAGTATAATCAAACTCAACAATACCGGCTTAAGCAATGCCAATAGGTGCTGGCGTGAAAGGAGAATGAGGTTTTCTCCGGGCAGCAATTGATGTTTTGAAAAAGACATGTATCTAATCCTGAATTTTAGTGAGGAGATTCCGCACTTGGGAGTCTTCCCCATAATGAGTTATTTCAAGCGCAATTTCTCTTTGCGCCAGTTTTCCCAATAATTTCTCATTCTTTCCGCGCGTCTAATTCTCTCTTCTTTCGAAAACCGCGATTGTTTCCTGCCGGTTGCGGGTT
>JAHFUH010000722.1 GCA_023265215.1 Acidobacteriota bacterium | reverse complement strand
CGATGGAGTAAGTATCCTTCCGGACAATGCGATACGGGATCCGGTTGGCCTCGAGGTACGCGGGAAGCACGCGGGTGTCAAATCCCGGCTGCATCTGGTCGAGATTAACGGCCAGGAGATCAAAATGAACCGGTGCGCGCATCTGCAGGTCGCGGAGCAGAGTAAGGAGCGCGAAGCTGTCTTTGCCGCCGCTCAGACAAACCATGATGCGGTCGCCTTCGACGATCATGTTGAAATCGGCGATTGCCTGTCCCACGCACCGCAGCAGTTTTCGTTTCAGCAGTTGTTCTTCACTTTTCATCGCAGCGGAAAATTGTAGCACAATTGGCAACCTCGAAGATGCAAAGGCTCAAAGATGGCCTGAGGCCTTTGCGTCTTCGAGGTTGATTCCGATGCTATACTTCGCCTATGAAATCTGACAGTGTTGTCTTTTTGGGTTCCGGAGACGCGTTTTCTGCCGGCGGGCGTTTTCAGGCAGCGTACCTATTTCAAAACGAGCCAGATTCGCTGCTGCTCGACTGCGGCCCGGGTGTCCTGACCTCACTGAGCCGGAACAAGATTTCTCCTATACCGATCAACACCATACTCCTCACCCATTTTCACGGAGATCACTTCGCGGGCTTGCCTTTTCTTTTCTTATACTACACATATGTCGAGCCTCGCACCGCTCCTTTGCGGATCGTTGGCCCGCCCAGCGTGGGAGCAAGGGTCATGCAGCTATTCCGAGCAATGTATGCAGACTCGGCAGAGGAAAAACTCCCGTTCGATCTGCGGTTCATCGAGATCACGCCGGAAAAAGAGCTGCTGCTGGACGGCCGTCGAATCGACTGCTTTCACGTGCCGCACACGGAAAGTTCGCCGTCCTACGGGTATTCCATTCAATCGGCGGGAAAAAGGGTCGTGTTTTCAGGAGACAGTGGGTGGACGGAGCACCTGCTGCGGCACACAAAAGGCGCGGATCTCTTTATTTGCGAATGCAGCTTCTTCGAATCACGCTTTGATATGCACCTCGACTATCCCCGCATCGCGGAAAACGCCGGGCGTTTCGGCGCAAAGCGAATTGTTCTGACGCACCTGGGACAGGAAGTACTGCAGCATCAAAATGAGATTGCAATGGAGATGGCATTCGACGGGATGATGATCGAGCTTTGATTCAGTTCGTCCAGGCGATTCATCGCACATTTTCATTTGACACATTTGGAATTTCCAATATATAAAACCTGAGAGCAGAAACCATCTGCAGGATCTTGCATCATGTCAGACTTCAGGTTCACCTGAGTTCCGCAACTGTTCTAACCGGGTTTGTTGGACCAATCCATTCAGATATTGTCGTCTCGCCGGCACAGCGCCGCATATTTCATTTGTGCAAAATAGGCCGGTATTATTTAAAGCCGCACTGATTCTACGAAATCCTGAAAAAGGAAAGGAGTAATGCCTCATGGCGTCAATAGGTCGTTTTTTCCCCTCCCGTGCGGGAGTCATCTTTACCGGGGCTGCAATAGGCATTCTCGCCCCGATCCTCGTCAAGCAAGGCAATCCAGGAAACATGGGTGTCTGCGTGGCATGCTTCAGCCGCGACATTTCCGGTGCGCTGGGCCTGCACAGAGCCGCGGCTGTCCAATACATCCGCCCTGAAATTATCGGCTTTGTACTTGGCTCTCTCGTTGCCGCACTGATCTTTAAGGAATTCCGTCCTCGCACCGGCTCATCTCCGATTGCTCGGTTTCTGCTGGGCATGTTCGCTATGGTGGGCGCTCTCGTTTTCATGGGATGCCCGTGGCGTGCTTTTCTGCGCCTGAGCGGCGGCGACTGGAACGCTCTCCTGGGAATCGCCGGTCTGGCTGCCGGTATCGGGCTGGGCATCGTATTCCTGCGAAAAGGCTTCGGCATGGGACGCTCCCATCCAGCGCCGATGGCACTGGGATGGGTAGCGCCGCTGATGATGATCGGCCTCCTGGTTCTGCTGGTCGCCGCGCCGCAATTCGGGCGCGATGCCGCCGGCAGCGTTACGGGCCCGATCTTCTTTTCCATGAAGGGCCCCGGCAGCCAGCATGCACGCCTGGGTTTATCTCTTGCGGTAGGATTGTTGATCGGCTTCCTGGCGCAGCGCAGCCGGTTCTGCACCGTGGGTGCGATCCGGGACGTGATTCTTATGAAGAACATGCATTTGTTCAGCGGCGTCCTGGCGCTTGTCGCGGCTGCAGGGATCACCAATTTCTTTTTGGGGCAATTTCACGCAGGCTTTACAGGTCAGCCTCTCGCCCACAATAATGGACTTTGGAATTTTGCAGGGATGGTTCTGTCGGGCCTGGCCTTTACGCTTGCAGGAGGCTGCCCGGGTCGACAGGTCTTTTTGTCGGGCGAAGGGGATGGCGACGCGGCAATCTTCGTGGTTGGCATGATTGTCGGTGCCGGCTTCGCGCACAATTTCAACCTGGCAAGTTCCGCCGCGGGACCGAGCATCTATGGCCCTGGCGCCGTGATTGTCGGTTTGATTGTGTGTGCGGTTCTTGGCCTTACTTTAAAGGAAAAGGCTGCACAATAATCATGCTACTGTAACCCGATGATATACCTGGATCATGCAGCAACCTCCTGGCCGAAACCGCCGGAGGTTATTCGTGCGATGAGTCAATTTCTGGAGTGCTCGGGGGGGAATCCCGGGCGCTCCGGTCATCGTCTCTCGATCGACGCCGGACGGGTCGTCTTCAACACGCGGGAGGCGTTGGCGGAGTTATTCAACGCGCCCGATCCGATGCGGGTGTTTTTCACATCCAATGCGACGCACGCGATCAATCTAGGGTTGATGGGACTCCTGAAGCCCGGCGACCACGTGGTCACAAGCGGGATGGAGCACAACTCG
>JAHFUH010000721.1 GCA_023265215.1 Acidobacteriota bacterium | reverse complement strand
GAAGGGGCTTTCCTCTTATCCGCATCCGCGTTTGATGCCTCATTTCTGGGAGTTTCCCACTGTATCGATGGGACTTGGGCCGCTAACGGCTATTTACCAGGCTAGATTCAATCGTTTCCTGCAGGCCCGTGGCATCGCAAATACGGAACATTCACGCGTCTGGGGTTTTCTGGGCGACGGGGAGTGTGATGAACCGGAAGCTCTGGGCTCCCTATTCCTGGCCTCACGCGAGAGGCTCGACAACCTCATCTTTGTTGTGAACTGCAATCTTCAGCGGTTGGACGGCCCCGTGCGCGGCAACGGCAAAATTATCCAGGAATTGGAAATGGTATTTCGGGGCGCCGGCTGGAACGTGATCAAGGTCATCTGGGGGCGCCAGTGGGACGATTTATTGCTTCGAGATAAAGACGGAGTGCTGCTGACGAAGATGAATGAAACAGTCGACGGCGCTTATCAGAAGTTTGCCACCGCAAAGGGAAATTATATCCGGGAGCATTTCTTCGGCCCCGATCCACGCCTGCGCAAGTTGGTCGAGCATTTGAGTGATGAAGATCTCCAGAACCTGCGGCGTGGAGGGCACGACTATAAAAAAATCTATACGGCCTATAAACTGGCTGTTGAAAATAAAGGCTGTCCCACTGTAATCCTGGCCAAAACCGTCAAAGGCTGGGCTTTAGGCGAAGGATTCCTGGGCAAAAACGTCACTCATCAGCTGAAAAAGATGAGCCTGGATCAGCTCAAGGAATTTCGCAACCTGCTGGAATTGCCCATCAGCGACCGGCAGTTGGAGGATGCGCCCTATTACCACCCGGGTCCGAAAAGCCCGGAGATCCAATATCTGCTGGAGAGGCGTAATGCGCTGGGCGGATCTTTGCCCAAGCGTGTTGTCCGCGCCAAATCTCTTACACTTCCTTCTGCCGGCCTGTACGACGAATTCAAGACCGGAACAGGTTCCAGTAGGGAAGTCTCCACAACGATGGCTTTCGTTCGATTGCTGCGCGCTTTAATGCGCGATAAGGAAATCGGCCGGCGCGTTGTGCCCATCATTCCCGACGAAGCGCGAACGTTTGGCATGGACTCCATGTTTCGCGAGTTCGGCATCTACTCATCCGTGGGACAGCTTTATGAATCTGTCGACGCTGGGATGCTGCTCAACTATAACGAATCCAAAGATGGACAGATCCTTGAAGAAGGAATTACCGAGGCCGGAAGCACTGCCAGTTTCACTACAGCTGGAACGAGCTATGCCGTTCACAGCGAATACATGATCCCCTTTTATATTTTTTATTCGATGTTTGGATTTCAGCGCACGGGGGATCTGTTTTGGGCTTTTGGCGATGCGCGCGCCCGCGGTTTTGCGGTGGGTGCAACTGCCGGACGCACCACTTTGAATGGCGAAGGCTTGCAGCACGAAGACGGCCATAGCCAGGTTCTGTCCTCAACTGTTCCCAATGTCCTGGCTTACGACCCTGCTTTCGCCTACGAAATAGCAATGATTATCAAAAATGGGCTGCAGCGGATGTATCAAAAGGGAGAGGATGTTTTTTACTATCTTACGGTATATAACGAAAACATCCATCATCCGCCGATGCCGGATGGCGTGGAAGAAGGGATAATCAAGGGCCTCTACCTTTTCCGTCCGGCTCCGGAAAAATTGAGACATCATGTCCAGCTTTTCGGGAGCGGTTCCATCATGAAATGCGTGCTGCAAGCTCAGGAACTGCTGGCCGGAAAATTTCAAATTTCTTCCGACGTCTGGAGCGCGACCAGCTATCAGCAATTGAGGGACGAAGCTTTATCGTCAGACCGTTGGGACAGGCTTCACCCGGAATCAAAACCGCGGGTTCCTTACGTGATGGAAGTGCTGGAGGATGTGCCCGGCCCGTTTATAGCCGCAACCGATTTTATGAAAACACTTCCCGATTTTATTCGGCCCTGGGTGCGGCAGCGTTACGTTACGCTCGGCACCGACGGTTTCGGCCGCAGCGACACTCGCGAAGCTCTGCGGCGCTTTTTCGAAGTGGACGCCGAAAGCATCGCCATCGCGGCGCTCCATGCGCTATCGCAGGACGGCCTGATCCCTGCGCGGGAAGTCGCAAAGGCCATTCGCGACCTCAGCGTCGATCCTGAAAAGCTGGATTCCTTGCATCCAAGAATTGTAGATAAAGATACAAACGTATTTGCGTAGAAAATTCGAAGGATTTCCTCGATGCCTTTCCCAACCCGTCAAACGCGAGCAGGCGATCGCCGGCATCAAAGCCGGCATGATCGTTCTCTAGAACACGTGATATAATAGAGCCATTCCTGGAGCTGAATGGTGAGACAAGTCAAGGTAATAGTCGAAAGGCACGCAGACGGGTACGTAGCCTATCCCATCGGTTTGAAAGGCGTGGTTGTGGGAGAAGGCGAAAGCTACGAGGCCGCACTGGCCGATGTTAGCTCGGCAATCCAATTCCATATCGAGACTTTTGGTCCGGATGTGTTGGAAGGGGAGCAGCCCGTGCTGGAGGCTTTTATTGCCGAAGCCGGAGTCGCGGTTTAGATGCCGAAATTTCCAGTTGATGTTCCCAAACCCAGGCTTTTGAAGGCGCTCGAAAGCCTGGGATTTCGCATAGTCCGTGAAGGCAACCACATCGCATTAGAACGGCTAAACCCCGATGGCAGTCGCACGCCCATGACCATGCCGAATCATCGCACGATAAAAAGTTCGACATTGCGCACTATTCTCAACCAAGCGGGCATTTCACGAGACGATTTCTTGCGTGCTTTCGAGGATTCCTGACATCAATTTATAGAATCGAATACATCGCATTTGCTAATGCCCCGAGGAAGGAGACTTTATGCATATTTCGACGCGCAAAT
>JAHFUH010000206.1 GCA_023265215.1 Acidobacteriota bacterium | reverse complement strand
TCCTCGAAGTCCGCACTTCCATGATGCTCACATTCCTGCTGGTGGCGGTTGCCGGCGTCATAGTAGTCCTGGGAGTCACTTATTTAATCACGCGCAGCATGATTTATCCTTTGGAGGAGATGGTCAAGGCCAGCAATCGAATCGCGGCCGGAGATCTCGACCATTCCGTGAGCATTGCATCCCGCGACGAAATCGGAATTTTAGCCAATTCCTTTAATAAAATGCTCGCAAGCATCAAAACCATGAAACTCGAGCTCGAGGAGTGGGGGCGCACGCTCGAGGAAAAGGTTAATAAAAGAACAGAAGAGCTTGTTGCCGTTCGCACCCAGATGGCTCAATCGGAAAAACTGGCTTCCATCGGCCGGCTGGCAGCCGGAGTTGCACACGAAATCAATAATCCTTTGGGCGGAATCCTGACCTTCAGCATGCTCGCCCTGGAGGATTGCGACGAAGATCACCCGCTCAAGCAAAGCCTCGAAGTCATAGTCAAACAAACGCTGCGATGCCGGGACACGGTAAAAGGACTGTTGGACTTCGCACGCCAGTCCAGCGCAGTGCCGTCCATCACCGAAGTCAACTCGGTTGTCGACAAGACTCTTTTGCTGCTCGAGAATCAGACGATTTTTCAGAATGTCAAAACAGTGCGCCAATTCGACCCGGAGCTGCCGAACGTGCTCATTGACGCGGGGCAGCTGCAGCAGGTGGTCATGAACATTGTGCTTAATGCGGTGGACGCGATGGAGGAGAGCGGAGTCCTGACGATCGAAACCTGCCGGGATCCCCGCAGGCGGGAAATCCTGATCAAGATTAGCGACACGGGAAAAGGCATTCCGGAAGATGTGCTCCCCCTCATTTTCGAACCCTTCTTCACCACCAAAAAAGTGGGAAAAGGAACGGGGCTCGGGCTGGCGATTGTTCACGGGATCATCACGCGAGCCGGCGGCAAAGTGGAGGTCGAAAATTCTCCCAATGGCGCAACCTTCATTATCCGGCTGCCCATCGTCCAGGAGGACTTTAAGGTCAATGAAGCGGCGAAAAAAGACGATCGTAATCGGGCTGGGAAATCCGTTGAGCGGAGATGATGGTTTCGGATCCCGCGTGCTTGATCTTTTGAAAAAGACTGCCCCCCATCCGGATGTCGATTTCAAAGACGCTCACACGGACCTCCTGGGTCAAATCGATATTTTTGCAGAGTACGATCGCGTTCTGCTGATCGACGCTATTCTCGATCCCGAAAGAAAATTAGGCCAAACCGGCCGGGTAGTTGTCCTTGACGAGGATTCATTTTTATCCTGGCCGGAAGCATCGCAAGGTGTGCATCAAATGTCCCCTTTGCTGGCGGTAAAACTATTTCGCCAACTATACCCTCAAACCCACACCGAGATAATATTAGCGGGGCTTCTTGTAGACCATCTCGAACCGGCCATGGTTTACGCTACCGAAACTGCGATTCAAGAGGCATTCGAGACTTTAAGATTTCGCATCTTTGAGTAAATCACTTAAAGATGCAAAGGCGCTAAGACTCCAATATGCTTTATGTGCGGGACTTCCTCGGCGATCAATCCCTACTCCGCTCTGACGATGCGCCTGTTTCGCCTGCGATATCAATTATCCTTCCAACATACGCACGAGGCGCATCCGGACTGCTGGAGCGCGCCATCCAAAGCATTTTGACGCAAAGCTTCACAGATTGGGAACTGCTCGTCATGGACGACGGTTCCACCGACGGCACTTTCGATTTGGTGGAGCGCTTCCGCGCCGCGGATTCCCGGGTCATCCACGTGCGCCACGAGCGCAATTCGGGAATCCATTCTCTGCGGCTTAACGAAGGCATAGAACTAGCCCGCGGGAAATTCCTGGCCTTTCAGTTCGACGATGATTTCTGGCAGCCTTTTGCGCTGAGAGCCCTTGCGGATGAAGCGCTGCGACACTTGGAGCCTGTCCTTGTAACCGGCCGCTCCCTTCTAAAAATTGACGGCAAACAACGGGTGTTACCGGAAGGCGATCTGGACCTGCGCCGGCTGATACAGAGCAATCAAGTGGCGAACAATAATGTGCTGTTCCCACGGGAACTCGCAAACGAATTGGGAATGTACGACTGCCACCTTGGTATGCGCCGGCTGTGCGATTGGGACCTCTGGCTGAGATACTGCCGGCAGATCCCGATTGTTCTCGTGGACCGAATCACAACTGAAATCAATGCCGCCCAGGCAGGCTCCATTGGATTAACTCTACCCTGGGACTTGGCGCTCTTCCGATATTTGCACGAAATACCGCGCAACCATTTGCTCAGACCTGATTGTTGGCGGGATTATGAAATCGACGCTTCGCGGATTGGAGACGTTGAAATATCGAAAGAATTTCGCAAACGGCTTCATGAGGGATATTTTGTCCCCTATTACCTAAAGCACCGGCATCACTTTCCAAAAATCGAAGGATTTTCGGCCACGATCCCTTCACAAAATAAAACCGTGCTCTATATACGGAACCATCTTGAGCCGACGCATGAGATCGCCTTCAATCACTATGATTCAATTTCGAATCGTCGCGGAAGCTACAAATCCTACTACCAGCAGGTCGACCAGGTCGGGAATGAATGGCAGAACGAGGCCGACCTGCTCTTGCTTGTCCGGTCCTCCGAAAATGAGGCAAAAGACCTGATGGCGGATGCTCTGATCTGCGGCAAGCCCGTAGGCTATTATCTTGACGATGATCTGCTTGCTTTTCACGAATACGGGCCGGAATTCGATTATCTGGCGCCCGGCTCTCCCGCTTATCAGAATATTGCAGACCTGATGGAGAGCGCCGATGCAGTATGGTGCAACACGCCGTACATCGAATCATCCGTAAGCCAAACCAATCCGCGAACCATCCCTCACCACGGATGCATCCCTTCGGAATTTCTTCCGCGTGAAATTCGCAGGCGGGAACAAAATCGGCCGCTTCGGATTGCGTATGCCGGAACCGGCTACCGCGCGGACGAGTTCGATTCCATATGGGAGGCACTCCAGGATATTTCCAGGGAATATGGGGACCGGCTGATATTTGAGTTCTGGGGATTGGACGTCAGCGGCCGCCCTCCGCTCAATTCGCCGGTTGTTCAGCGCCCCTATACTCCAAGCTACATGAATTATCTTGCGAAATTGCAGGCCGCGGAATTCGACATAATCCTGATGCCGCTTTTTGATCATCCTCGTCCGCGGCTGGCCAAATCGGACAGCAAATATTTCCAGGCGGCGGTTGCCGGCGCATTGGCAATCTTTTCGGATGTGCCGCAGTATGCCGCTTTGCCTGGCGGACTTACCTGCCTGAAGCCGGACAACAGCGTGGAGTCCTGGCGACGTGCGATGCGCAGAGCAATAGCAATGCCTCCGGAAGAATTTGATTGGATGCGCCGGCGCATGATTGCGCATGTCCGGGAAGAATATTCCGATACCGCTCAAATCCATCTGCATGAAGCGGCATTGCGCGCAACCGAGTTTCACGCCCGGACGAGGCGCCTGCGCGGAGCCGACGGACGTCCGAAAATCTTACATGTGCTGCACTCGACAAGTTTGGGGGGAAGCGAGATTCAACTCCTCCGAAGAATGAGGATAGCGCGCCGTTACGGCATTCAGCCCGTAGTCGTTCTTAATCGAGCTTTGAAAGATACGGATGCCGCTCAGCAGCTGATCAATAAAATGACTGCGGAGCAGATCGAAATTGAGTTTTCGGAATTCACCTGTTTTACCGAGCCGCACTCGCCGGAAGAATTCCACGACAATGACGAACGCGCGCAGGTGTATGAACTGCTCAAGCGTTGCTCGCCTGCGCTGGTTCACACCCTGATTTTCAATCCCACTTTCGGGCAGGTTTGCAGTGAACTCCGGATTCCTCATGTCGCTTCATTATATGCAGTCGACGATGCGTTCTCCTGGCCTTTGGATCACCGGCCTTTCAGTCATTGCAATGTCGCTCAGTCCGATTCGATTCGCTATGCCACTCGTTGGGGCAACCTGCTGAACGCAGAAAAGTTCTGCTCCAGGGAGGCGGCGCCCGAAGAAGCATTTGCGTTCGGTCAAATCCGGTATCTCGAGAGCCTGGAAGATCCGCGCGAAACTCCAAAGCAGATGCGCATCGTCGTGCTGGGCACATTTCAAAAAAGGAAAGGCCAGCTGGAAGCCATTGAAGCAGTCGGCCGGCTTGTCAAAGAAGGATTGGACTGCCGGTTGGATATGTACGGCTACCAGCATTTCAATCCGGAATATTCATCGACCTGCAGAAAACGGGCAAGCGCTCTCGATATTGAAGGCTGCGTTTCCATCCATGATTTTTGTGACGATCCGGCTTCGATCCTTAAATCGTCGGACCTGCTGCTCTGCCCTTCATCATTTGAGAGCTTTCCGAATTCCATCAAAGAGGCAATGGCAGCCGGAGTGCTTGTAGCTGCCACTCCGGTTGGCGGCATTCCGGAACTCATTATGGATGGAGCAACTGGGATTTTATGCCAGGACGCTTCGATTCGATCCTTGGCGGATGGCGTGAGGCGGGCCTCACAGCTGAATCCCGTTGAGCGACGCCAAATAATCGAACAGGCGCGCCGCGTGGCGAGATCCGAGTTCCACCCGCAACGCAGCGCAAGTGATATGTTCTGGATGTACAACAGGGCGATCGAGTTGAATGGTGTCTCGGTGTTTTCAAAGGAACGGGAAGTGCCGCTGTTGAAAAGAAGGGGGAGGGTCGAAAGTCCGGCAGGCAGGCCGGTGGGCGATTCAGTGCTCCGGCGTCGGCTGAACTATGCTTTCACGCCCAAACATAATCAATGGAACGGCGTGAGCGTTTTTATCGGCACACACAACCGCCCGGCGCAGGGATTTCTCAGGCTTCAGGTATTCTCGGAATCGGGCGCGCAGGTGCGCGAGAGCTTGCAGAATCTGAAGAAGATAATGGACAACAGTTGGGTGGAGATGCGCTTCCCCGCAATACCCGATGCGGCCGGCAAAGCGTTCCGATTGAGATTTTCACTCACGGGCGCCGATTCCTCGACCAAAGTCAGCCTTTACGAGCTCGAAGCGTCCCCCCCCAGAATTTTTCGGCTCCTGCGGTCCTGGGGAATTCCGGTTGCAGAGCGCACCCTCTATTGCAAATCCTGGTACCAGGAATAAACAATCAGTAGACGCGGCGAAACGCCGCGTCTACATTAAAACCCATGGCCTGAACTATACCAGGTGCTCGATATCATCGAGGTCTTTGTGTCGTCCCGCAGCCCGCTTGTTTGCGAGCAGTTGCTCCCGGCCGATTACGTTGACGTCAATGCCATCTAACTCGACCCGAACCCGCTTGGGGTAGCATTCCTCGAAGATTACGCCAGAGGCGGAGGTGATCACTTCGATACGCAGCGGCGGAAGACCCAATCTCACAATGCGGTTTTCATCGAGAAACAGGGCTGGTTTGAGATCGGACAGGTCAAAACCGAAGTCCCGCAACGCCTCTGTTATACGCTGCGCGTTTTCCGGATTGCGCGCGATCCAGACATCCATGTCCGCCGTGGCGCGTGGGTAACCGTGGTAACCGACGGCGTACCCTCCAACGAGGAGATACTCAACACCCTTCTCGTTGAGCAATCTCAAGAAGTCTTTGAAATCGTGGGGAAGAATCGCCATACCCGTATACAATCCTGCGGTTCAATTCCAGACAGCCAAGGCGTTCTACGGGTGAGAGTGACCGCCAGTAGACCTTATCGCCTTCGTCGTCGAAGAGTGATCCGATGGAAAGAACAGTCTTGTCCATTACGCCGATCGAGAGACCTGAGTCCATCTTCATGATTTCTATTTTAACACGAAAAAGAGGCAGAATGCCTCTTTGACGATAGTGATTTGCCCGCTTGTGCCCGCACCCCGATCAACGGGAGAAGGACCAGGCGCCGGCAAGCGTTCGAACTATGGAAACAAGCTCCTCGGACTTGATCGGCTTGTCCATAAATCGATCCACGGGTAGCCAATCCTTGTCACGCTCACGGTCATTGAAGCGAACGAATGATCCGATTTCTTCATTGTGAGTATTGACGGACGTAAGCATAAGCAGCGGAATTCGCATCGTCTTTTCGTTCTGCCTCATCTGGCGGGCGAGCACGAATCCTTCGGTGGGAGTGTCCATCATCACGTCCAGGACCGCTACATCGATATTCTTTGAAGTCGCTATTTTCATGGCCTCTGCACTGTTCGCCGCGGCGCTCACGGCAAAACCCGCCTTCTCAAGAGCTGCCCTGTAAATGTCGATCAAATCTTCATCATCGTCCACAAGAAGTACATTCTTCGAATCCATATAAAACTCCGTATTATAGTTTCACCCATCATACTCAAAGAAATGAGGTCTGGAAATTTATATTTTTATAATGCTCCAAATTCTCTATTCTATTGTTAGTCGCAATGGAGAAAACTATGGAATTGGAAAAGTATTCGATTGGAATCGGCGACAGGTTTGGCCCGGAAGGCGCAGCTCAGCTTCGGGCTTTGCAAAAGGCCGCTGCAGGCGGCCTCGGGATTGCGCCTGTCTGGAACAAATCACACCGCGAGCATATGCTCGCCAGAACGATGCCGGAAGATGCGCGGAAAGCCGCCGATGAAGCGGTTCGGGCCTGCGGCTGGAAGGATGCCTATTATGTGGATGCAGACCACGTTGGGCTGGCAATCGTCGATCCGTTTATTCCGTTCAGCAATTTCTTTACGATCGAAATGGCCGATTGCATTGGCAAACCGGCAAACAGCCGGGCAACAGCGGCTTTCGTTTCCGAAATGGCTCCATACCAGGGCTCCCTCGCAATTCCGGGAATGCAGACTCACCTGGAAATAACGGGTTCCGCGCTCACCGATTTTGCACAGAAATATCTTTTCGCTATCGAAGAGGCGGGAAAAGTCTATCGCCACATTGCAGAAAAGAAAGGGCCGGACAGCTTCATCACCGAAGTGTCAGCCGATGAAGCCCAAAACGCGCAAACACCTGTCGAATTGTTTTTGATTCTTGCTGCCGCCTCACGGGAAGGCATTCCCGTTCAGACAATCGCTCCCAAATTCACCGGAGCTTTCCTGAAGGGGGTCGATTATGTAGGTGATCCGCAGCAGTTCGCCCGGGAGTTCCGCGGGCATTTGGCAATCATTGCATTTGCGGTAAACGCCTTCAATCTTCCGCAAAACCTGAAACTCAGCATTCATACCGGCAGCGATAAATTTGCGCTTTATCCGCTGATGCACCGCGCAATAAAAGAGATGAACACGGGAATTCATTTAAAAACGGCAGGAACCACGTGGTTGGAAGAATTGGCCGGAATTGTGGGCGCCGGCGGCGCCGGATTGAAACTGGGGAAGGAAGTTTATCGAAAATCCTATGAACGCTATGATGAATTGTGCGCGCCCTACCTTGCGGTGATCCGCATAGATAAGACCCGGCTTCCGGCCGCAGAGCAAGTAGCTTCGTGGAGTTCGGAAGAATTTTTGCATGCAATGCGGCACGATCGTTCCTGTCCGGAATACAATCCGAACTTGCGTCAACTCCTGCACATAGGGTTTAAGGTGGCGGCGGAAATGCCTGATTTTTACAAAATGCTCCGCGAATGCCGAACTGCCATCGAGGAAAATGTTACCCGGAATATTTACGAGCGGCACATTTGTCCTTTGTTTCTGGGATTGGCCGCCACTTCATAAATTGATCGGAGTCTGGGTTGGGATAGGTATCGGGGTCGTCTATTAAAAGCATCGACGCCGATACTGACCCCGACCCCGACCCCGATGTTTTTGGGTTGAGGAAAAATCCTTGAATCTAGATGAGATCACAAAACAGTATGACTTCAGCGACCAGGTCATTGTCGTTACGGGCGGGGCCGGGATCCTGGGCGGCGAATTGGCCTGCGCTCTGGTCGGGTGCAACGCCAAAGTCGTGATTATCGATCGCGCTCCCGCGCAGCCGGAAAAATTTATACCGCGCACCGGTCGTGCAAACGGGCAATGCATTGTAATCAAAGGGGATGTCCTGCAGAAGGACTCCATTGAGAAAGCCGCAAAAAAGATCCTCGCCGAATGGGGAGCCATTCACTGCCTGGTCAACGCTGCCGGCGGAAACAATCCGGGCGCAACCACGGGGAACGACCAGTGTTTTTTTGATCTGCCCGAGAGTGCCCTCCGATTCGTATCCGATTTAAACCTGCTGGGAACGATCGTCCCCAGCCAGGTGTTTGGTAAAATAATGGCGGAGCAGAAAAAAGGGGTGATTCTGAATGTTTCCTCGATGAACGCTTTCCGCCCACTGACGCGCATTCCGGCTTACTCTGCAGCAAAGGCAGCTGTGTCCAACTTCACCCAGTGGCTGGCCGTCCACATGGCCCAGGAATATTCTACGGATATCCGGGTCAATGCAATTGCGCCGGGATTTTTCCTCACGGCGCAAAATCGTTTTCTCCTAACTGAAAAAGAGACAGGCAAGCTGACTGCGCGTGGCGAAAAAATCCTCGCCCACACACCCATGAACCGGTTTGGAGCTCCCG
>JAHFUH010000720.1 GCA_023265215.1 Acidobacteriota bacterium | reverse complement strand
CTTCCTCTGTAACTACCAAGCCCGGAATACGCGGACTTGACCGTGCGCGAGTCCTATTGGGCTGTCTGCAACCAGATCAAGCGTCATCCCTTTACTCAGATGCGCTGAATAGGCTGGCAGACCAGTTGCACTATTTAAACTCCTCTGGCGACAAGACGCAGGACTCGACGAGATTTTGGTTTGACACCCGCGCTAATCTGCGGCGGGAGATGGAGGAGAGGAAGAAGCGTTTTGAAGATAATAATGAAGTGCGCGGGCGGATGGCTGAGGTCCTCAAGAAGCTCACCAGTGGTACCAGCTTCTTTGATGGCGCACATATCTTCACACCACACAATGATGTACCAGACGATAGTGCGCTGCGTCTGATTGTGCTGACGCCAGAGCAGTTTTATTCGCGTGAAGAATCACGGTTAGCCTTTGATGGCGTGTTCGATTATGTTAGGAACCACGGGGCCAAGCCCCGATACCGCAGCAACCGGCTGATCTTTCTCGCGCCAGATCACGGCGCGCTTACGCGGTTGCGTGATTGCATCCGTACCGCCCTCGCCTGGAACTCAATCGTAGCGGATGTGGAAGAGATGCGTCTTGTGCTCGACACTCTTCAAGTGCAACAAGCCAAGAAAGAATTGCAAGGGGCCAACGAGGTGCTTCCACGTGTCGCACGGGAGTGTTACAAGTGGTTGCTTTGCCCTGGGCAGGATAACCCAACGGCAATTAAGCCAACGATAGAAGTTTTCCCCCTCAATACTATCGGGACGGCTTTAGGATCTGAGATCGAGCGAATATGCATCGATAACGAGTTGGTAATCACTACCTGGTCGCCTATTCATTTACGGGATAAGCTTAAGAATCTTTATTGGAAGGACACCAATCCCGCATACGGCGCAATGGCATTTCGGGAAGACACGCTGCGCTTCCTCTATTTGCCTCGCTTGAAGAGCACCGGAGTGTTGGAGCAAGCTATTGTCAAAGGCGCTGGCAGCCGAGATTTCTTCGGAACGGCCTATGGGCATCACGAAGGAAAGTTCGATGGATTCAAACTTGGCGATGCGAACGTTCAACTGGACGACACGCTGCTGCTAATAGAACCCGAAGCAGCCAAGGCATATGAAGCGGCGCATCCGCCAGTCACTCCACCCGGACCAACGCCGCCTGGACCAATTCCTCCTGGCCCGACATCACCCGGACCTGTGCCGCCAGGGCCAACGCCACCTGTGCCGACTCCGAAGCCCCACACCTTTCACGGCAATGTTGCCATCAATGCGGCGACTGCGAAGATGCGGATGGTTCAGGTTGCGGAGGAAATCATCGCTGTGCTCGCGACAGACCCCAATGCCGAGGTCAAAATTGCGGTGGAAATCCAAGTCAATTTCCCGTCGGGCGCTTCCGATCAAACCAAGCGCGCCGTCACTGAAAACGCACGGATTCTCAATTTCAAGAACGCGGATTGGGAATGAGATAAGCGGGTCAAGCGAGTTTTTTTGTAGTAAGATAAATTTTGGGCATTATATGCGTTTTTCACGTCCGAAATTTCAGATTGTTTATGCGCTGTTTTTTGAGTTTTGGATGCTTGTGTTATGCATTGTTTAATCTTTGCTGGGAAGAAGCCGACTGAAATTTGCGGAGAAAATTAGACGGCCTCTTCTATAATTGGATCATATCTTAAATGGCACGTTCTGATTTGCTGCTAAGTTTGGTAAAGGCTGGTATTCAAGGGGATCGAAGTTTGTTTCGTCGAACCGTTGATGCCATAATTGCTGAGGAACGAGCCAAGTAGCATCATGTGCTTGCTGAACAGCTTGCTGAAACCGTAAAGAAGAACGGAACGTTATCGTCTGTGCAACCGATAGGCATGAACGGGTCGCATCAAAGCTTGCTCCACGAGATAACCCCGCAGCGAAGTATCGAGGATCTTGTCTTGCCCGTTCTGGTTCGGAGAGCATGTCAGGAGATCATTGAAGAGCAACAGCGAGCCGACCTATTGCGATCCCACGGGCTCGAACCAAGAAATCGCCTGTTATTAATTGGTCCTCCGGGGAATGGGAAAACTTGTCTTGCAGAAAGCTTGGCACAGGCGCTTGGAATTATTCTCTTAACGGTTCGATACGAGGGAGTGGTTGGGAGTTTCCTGGGAGAGACTGCAAGCCGACTCAATAAACTCTTTGAGCATGTGAATAATCGGCCCTGCGTATTATTTTTCGATGAATTTGACACGCTCGGGAAAGAACGTGGGGACGTGCATGATACGGGTGAGATCAAGCGGGTTGTCAGTTCATTGCTCCTTCAAATCGACCGATTGCCCAGCTATGTGGTCGTAGTGGCAGCAACAAATCATCAGGAATTGCTAGATCGCGCAGTATGGCGTCGCTTCCAGCTTCGCCTGGAGTTGCCGCGACCAACGCAAGCTCAGATTGAGGAATGGTTTCAAATAGCAGGTGAGCGATTGAACCTTCCAACCATAATGTCCCCCCGAAGCATTTCTCAGCGTGTGAAATTTGAGAGCTTTGCGGAAATAGAGGAGTTTGCATTAGACATTCTTCGCCGCACAGTGCTGGCACAAGGCCAAAGAGAACCTTTAAGCGTTCTAATGGAGAGAATCGAACAATGGAAGGCACGAGGCCGGAGGAAATCAAAATAGGCCATGGCGAATCGCCCCCTGATCGTTTTGCCCGAACCATCCATCGCATCTAGACCCCGCCTTCGTAGTATGATCACCCCGCCGCATTATCCTGATAGGGCCAGACAGGGCCAGCGCCTTAAGCCACGATTGGATGAATTGGAGTCATATTTTGACCAAAAGGCGGTTGAGCTTAGAGCTTCTGCCGCAGGCCAAGTGCCTGAAGAGGTTATAGTCTTTGAAACGATA
>JAHFUH010000205.1 GCA_023265215.1 Acidobacteriota bacterium | reverse complement strand
AGCATTCATTTCTGCCCTACCAGTACTTTCTCGAATTCCGGTGACAGCAACCGCAGCTGTTTTGGGTGTACTCCCACAAGCCGTCTATGCTCGGCCCAAACCTTCATCATCCTGGAATTTCTAACTGATAGTAACTTAATCGCCTTCCTGATAGCGCCGAGGGCGCAGGCCAGCAAAGCCCGGAATAGAATGTGATCTGCAGAGCCCTACAAGGCGGCGGAGCGGGCTTGTGTCCTTGCAGGGCTTTTTCTCTTTCGCATCCTGACCCACCAATATCGGAATAAACTTATTTAATAGTTGGTCTTGCAGTCATCGAGGTTTTCGATCAGCTATTGGCGAAAATAAGAAGATTGGATGCGGAATGCACGCGTGGCACGGAATGATTGGAGAAATTTTAAAAAAAGAGAGTCGCTTTTTCACTTTTTTGTTGACAATTTAATGTGAATTGTTTCACAATGCTCATGTAATCACAGAGGATTGTGGCGTGAAAACAGTTCCGCATCGAACAGTTGGGCGCTTTACCCTTTATTGGCACATTCTCAAAGATCTTGAGCAGGAGCAGACACACGTTTATTCCCATTTTCTCGCCTCCAAAGCGCGATTAACCGCCGCCCAGGTGCGCCGGGACCTCATGGTGCTCGGCTACTCCGGCACTCCCGCCCGCGGATACGATGTCCGTAAGTTGCTGGACCATATCGAAGCTTTTCTTTTCCCTTCTACCGAGCAGCGGATTGCGATAGCCGGAGTCGGCAATATCGGGCGGGCTCTTCTCAAATTTTTCGCCGGACGCCAGCCAATGCTGCGGATTGCCGCTTCTTTTGAAGTGAATCCGGAAAAATACGATCGCATGGTTCTCGGATGTCCCTGCTACTCCATTGATAACGCAGGAAGCGTAATCAGGGAGCTCGGCATCACGGTGGGGATAATCGCGGTTCCTGATAAAGAGGCTCAGTTCGTAGCCAACCTGTTTGTGGCGGCTGGAATCAAAGGAATAATAAATTTCGCCCGTACGCCTCTTCAAGCGCCGCCTGATGTATACGTGGAAGATATCGACCTTGCCCGATCCATGGACAAGGTTGCCTATTTTGCCCGCCAATCGCTCAAGTCGGATTCGATGATGATTAGCAAGGAGAGTCATAAATGAATTCCGTGGAATCCATTCTGAAAAAACATCCCAGGGCAGGGCGTGACGCCCTGATTCCGATACTGCAGGAAGTTCAAGAAAACCAGGGCTTCATTTCGCGTGAGGCTGTGGTCCGGGTCAGCAAGCATCTCAATTTGCCGGCCACGAAAATTTATGGAGTAGCGACTTTCTACAATCAGTTCCGTTTTCAATCCAAGGGCAAGTATCACTTGATGGTTTGTCGAGGAACGGCTTGCCACGTCAAAGGATCCGGCCGGGTTCTGGAAATGGCGCAAAAAGCGCTGAAATTAAAACCCGGACAGACTTCAAGAGATCGTCTTTTCAGCCTGGAAGTCGTTGCTTGCATGGGTGCCTGCGGTTTATCACCCGTGGTAAACGTAAATGGTGAATTTCACGCCAAAGTGACGCCTCAGAAGCTGGCCAAAATCATCCAAGAATGTCGCGAAATGGAGTCTAAGAATGGGCACTAATAAGGAAATCAAAACGGAAAAGGCATGCAAATGTTGGGTTGATTTCAGCGAAGCCAAGAGCGACCTGCTGGCGGATCTTAATGCAGAGCCATTCATAAGCATCCGGGCCAAAGGGCCTCAGGAAGTGGCCGCCTCTCTCGCCTCTCTTCGCCGGGATACGGTTGCGAAGCCGGTGGTTTTTGTCGGAACCGGCACCTGCGGATTAGGTGCGGGCGCGGGAAAAACTCTGGCGGCCGTTAAGGATTATTTGGCTGAGAAGCAGATTGAGGCTGACGTGGTTGAAGTCGGCTGCAACGGGATGTGTTCCGATGAACCGGTCGTCGACATCCAGCTGAAGGGCAAGGCTCGTGTGAGTTTCGGCGGAATCACAGCGGATAAAGCACCGAAGCTTCTGGAACAGATGCTGGTAAAGCAAACCGTTGATCCAGATCTCGCTCTGGGGCAATACCGGACTCAGAGTGCCGGTCAATGGAAGGGGGTCCCATTTCTGGATGAGCATCCGTTCCTCACCCGTCAAGTCAGAACGGTGCTGGCGTCAAGCGGAATAATCGATCCCGGCAGCATTGCCGAGTATATTGCACGGGGGGGCTACGGCGCGGCAGCCAAGGTGCTGCATACCATGACTCCAGACCAGGTCGCCGATCTGGTCGAAGCCAGCGGGCTTCGCGGGAGGGGCGGCGGCGGATTCCCTACAGGAAAAAAATGGAAGTTTGCCCGCGCAGTCGCATCCGACCAGAAATACCTCATTTGCAACGCCGACGAGGGCGATCCGGGCGCTTTCATGGACAGGGCCGTATGTGAGAGCGATCCGCACCGGCTGATTGAAGGTCTTATTATTGCCGCTTATGCAATTGGCGCGACCAAAGCCTACATCTACATCCGCGCGGAATACCCGCTGGCGATTAAGCGCCTCAACGAAGCTTTCGCCCAGGCGCGAGCCTGCGGATTGATCGGCTACAACATATTCAACAGCGGCGCGGATTTTGCAATCCAGCTCAAGATGGGCGCAGGCGCCTTTGTGTGCGGCGAAGAAACGGCGCTGATTCATTCGATCGAAGGGAAAAGAGGAATGCCCCGCCCCAGGCCGCCATTCCCGGCAGTTCAGGGTCTGTTTGGCAAACCAACGGTCATTAATAACGTTGAGACTCTTGCGAATCTGCCGCTCATCCTGGACCGCGGCGCCGAATGGTACGCCTCGATGGGGACCCAAGGAAGCAAGGGAACCAAGGTCTTTGCACTTTCCGGGATGGTGCGCCGGACGGGCCTGGTTGAAGTTCCGATGGGAACAACCTTGCGCGAGGTTGTGTTCGACATAGGGGGAGGCATTCCCAACAACAAGAAATGCAAAGCGGTTCAGATTGGAGGGCCTTCCGGAGGATGCGTTCCTGAAGCCCACATGGACATAAGAACCGATTACGAGGAACTTAAGCAGTTCGGCACCATCATGGGGTCGGGCGGACTGGTTGTTGTGGACGAATCCACCTGCATGGTCGATTTTGCCAAATACTTCATGGAATTTATTCAAAGCGAGAGCTGCGGCAAATGCATTCCCTGCAGGGAAGGAACCCGGCGCATGCTGGAAATACTGGAGGGAGTCACTCGTCCCCGCCACAAGGAGGACGAATTGGATGCCCTGTTGCGAATGCAGGGAATCATGCATTTGCAGAAGCTGGGCGAAACCATCAAGGCGACCAGTCTCTGCGGATTGGGCCAGACCGCGGCAAATCCTGTTTTAAGCACACTCCAGTGGTTCCGCGATGAGTATGAAGCTCATATATTCGAGCGCCGATGTCCTTCCGGATCCTGCAAAGAGCTTGTGGGCGCTCCCTGTCAAAGCGGCTGCCCGGTCGGCACGGAAGTCTGGCGCTATGTCGCGCACATAGCCCGGGGCGAATACGAAGAAGCCTATCGGGTCATCCGGGAATCCAACCCATTTCCTTCAGCCTGCGCCCGCGTCTGCCATCATCCCTGCGAGCGGGTCTGCAGAGCAGGATCGACCGGAGGCGAACCGATTGCCATCCGCACTCTGAAACGCTACGTGGTCGATCACGTGGAGCCGGGAGAACGAATCACTATTCCGGAGGCTCGCCCCGATGCTGCAAAGGTTGCGGTGATTGGCGCCGGGCCGGCAGGATTAACAGCGGCGCGCAATTTGTCCATTCTGGGGCACCGGGTCACGATTTTCGAGCGAGAAAATCAGGCAGGCGGAATGCTGACGGCTGCGATCCCCGAATATCGTCTGCCGCGTGAAGTGCTTAAAAAAGAAATTGCAGCGTTGTTGAACGATAACATCCAGGTAAATTTCGCCAGCGTCATGGGGCGTGATTTCACCGTCGATCAACTGCTCAAGGACGGGTTCAAAGCCGTCTTCGTCGCAACCGGGTCGCATCGCAGCAAAAAGCTCGACTTACCTGGAGAAGATGTCGAAGGGATACTGCCCGGCATCCAATTCCTGAAAGCCTACAACCTTGAAGGCAAGTCCATGGCTCGCGGCCGCGTAGGCATTGTCGGCGGAGGCAACTCGGCCATGGACGCTGCGCGCGTAGCCGTCCGGCAGCCCGGGGTCGAAAGCGTCACTGTTTTTTACCGGCGTACAAAGGACAGCATGCCTGCCTATAAAGAAGAGGTCGCGACGGGCCTGGAAGAAAGCGTAATCATCGAAGAACTCGTAACGCCTGTCGACGTGCTGAGCAAGGACGGTAACCTGACCGGGCTTCGTCTTATCCGAAACAAGCTGGGCGCTCGGGATGCTTCGGGCCGGCAGAAACCGGTAGCCGATCCGGGATCGGAGTTTGAGGTAAAGCTGGACACTCTGGTTGTCGCCATCAGCGAAGACCCGGATCCGGCGGGCATCGACGGGATCAGCTGCACCAAATGGGGCTCGATCGCCGTCAATGCCGAAACATACGCAACCGACAAGCCCGGCGTATTCGCAGGCGGAGATGTCGTAACCGGACCGAACACGGTGATCGAGGCGATCGCCGTCGGCAAGCATGCGGCGACCATGATCGATCGCTATTTGACCGGAAAACTCATGAAAGTGCTGCCCAAAGTGAAACTCCCGACCGTCTACGTAGAACCGGCGATGGATCTCGATGATGAAGAGGCCAGCGAGCTTATCCGGCTGGAAGTCCCTCTGTTGTCGGTAAAAAAACGCAAAGGATGTTTCAAAGAAGTTGAGTTGTGCCCGTCCGAAGAGAAAGTTTCGGCAGAAGCGCGGCGTTGCTCGCGCTGCGATCTGGATTTCACTCAACCGCAATAACGGTGAGACCCATTTATCGGTACAGATCCGCGTAAAACCGCGGTTGGCAAATATATCTTGAGGTGATGCATGATCGAGTTGAGAGTTGACGGCCAAACAATCGAAGCCAAAGAAGGAGAAACAATTCTCTCGGCGCTGAAACGGGAAGGGATTCACGTTCCCACCCTTTGCCATATGGATGGATTGACTCCAACCGGCGCCTGCAGGCTTTGTGTCGTGGAGCTGGAAGGAGCCCCTAATTTTGTTCCCGCATGCTCCTTCCCTGTCGCTCCGGGAATGAAGATTCAAACCCGCACTCCCAAAGTGCTGGACGCGCGCCGGACTATCGTTGAATTGCTTCTGAGCAATCATCCGGACGATTGTCTTTATTGCGCCCGCAGCGGGAAATGCGATCTGCAGGAACTGTCGCAGTCGCTTGGAATCAGGCAAAGGCTTTACAGGGGCAAGAGGAATATAAAAGAAAAAGATATGTCCAGTCCTTCCCTCGTTCGCGATCCGGAAAAATGCATTTTGTGCGGCCGTTGTGTCCGGGTTTGCGAAGAGATCCAGGGGGTCGGCGCCATTGATTTCGTGGGACGCGGCTGCAAGGCCTTCATAGGCACCGCGTTTGATCAGGGACTGAATGTTTCCAGCTGCATCAACTGCGGGCAGTGCATCATCGCTTGCCCGACTGGAGCAATCGTAGAACGTTCCTACATCGACGAAGTGGTTGCAGCTCTTTCAGATCCCAAAAAACTTGTTGTCGTTCAACACGCACCGGCAGTTTCCGTAACCCTGGCCGAGGAATTCGGAATGGAGCCGGGACAGGATGTGGACGGCAAAATGGTTGCGGCGTTGCGCCGGATCGGTTTCAAACGCGTTTTTGACACCTCGTTCACGGCCGACCTTACAATCATGGAAGAGGCTTCGGAGCTTGCGCAACGGATCCAAACCGGAGGCGTTCTTCCGATGTTTACCAGTTGCTCTCCGGGATGGATCAAGTTCATCGAAACATTTTATCCTGATTTCATACCAAACCTGTCCACCTGCAAAAGTCCTCAGCAGATGATGGGCGCAATCATAAAAAGCTATTTCGCAAAACGGGAATCGATCGATCCGTCGCAAATCGTGAGCGTTTCGATCATGCCTTGTACGGCAAAGAAATTTGAGTGCAACCGTCCGGAAATGGCGCCGAACCATATCCAGGATGTTGATTATGTTCTCACTACACGCGAACTCGGACAGCTGCTTCGCATGTTCGGAGTCGATTTGCCGTCCATGTCGCCTCAGTCGGCGGACACGCCTTTCGGCGAACGTTCTTCAGCAGGGAAAATTTTCGGCGCCAGCGGCGGCGTTATGGAAGCCGCGGTTCGCACTGCCAGCTACCTTTTAACCTGCCAGGAGTTGCCGAAACTCGAACTGCAGCCGTTGCGAGGCATGAAAGGCTCCAAAGAGATCAAAGCTAAATTGGGAGATCTGGAAGTTGGCGCTGCTGTGATAAGCGGCTTGGGAAACGCCCGCAAAATTCTGGAGGAAATTCGCAATGGCCGAAAGGATCTCCAATTCATCGAAGTGATGACGTGCCCGGGCGGATGCATCAACGGAGGGGGACAGCCTATCGGAGCAGACAAGGAAGCCGCTCGCAATCGAATGCAGGCCTTGTACAAAATCGACCAGAGTGAAAAATTGCGAGTCAGCCATCAAAATCAAGGGGTCAAGCGTCTGTATGAGGAGTTTCTCGGAAAACCGTTGGGCGAGACAAGCCATAGGCTGCTTCACACCCGATATAGCCACCGGGATGTTCTTTAGTATTTAACACTTAAGAGTGGAGAGTGCGGCGGGATGTCCGCGCTCGCTGAATGGGAGCTTACGAGAGTGAAAAAGAAAATACTGGTAGTGGACGACGATCTGGATCTCCTCGAACAGATGGCTGCGATACTTTCAGCCGCGGGCTACGAAGTAGTTCCAGCCGAAGGGCGCGCAGCAGCTGAGGAAACAATGCTCAAAGTTAGGCCGGATCTGGCAATCCTCGATTTAATGATGGAAGAAAAGGATTCCGGCTTTGTGCTCAGCTACCAGATCAAAAAGCTTTATCCAGATACGCCGGTGATCCTATTGACCGCTGTCACTGGCGCGACAGGATTGTCCTTTGCAACCCAGAGCCCGGAAGCACAGTCCTGGGTAAAAGCGGACAGTTGGATGGATAAGCCTGTCCGTCCGGAACAATTGAAAACTGAAGTGCGCCGGTTGCTGGGCGAACCGCCAGAAAATGCCGGCCATTGAAACAGGAGCCTATGCAAACCGCATGCTTCGTGCAAACAATCAAGGAACGCTGCCGCGTATGCTACACATGTGTTCGTGAGTGCCCGGCCAAGGCTATTGGAATTTCCGATGGTCAGGCCAGAGTAATACCGGAACGATGTATAGGCTGCGGGAACTGCGCTCGCGTTTGCAGTCAGGGCGCCAAGAAGGTCCTGGACGGAACTCAAGAAGTAACTCGGTTGCTCGAAGAAGGCGGCAAAGTGGCAGCCTTGCTCGCTCCGAGCTTTCCTGCCGAGTTTGAAGAATGCGACTATGAAAAAGCCGTAGGCATGATTCGGACCCTGGGCTTTCATTATGTTCATGAAGTCGGGTTCGCCGCCGATCTGGTCGCATTGAAATATCGTTCTCTTCTGGACAGCAAACCTGAAGCAAAATACATAGGAACGACCTGCCCGGCGCTTGTCGGATACGTGGAACGCTATTACCCGGACCTGGTTCCGCGGCTGGCCCCTATTGTCTCGCCGATGATAGCGGCGGCTCGAATTTTGCGCCGGCTCTATGGCCCTGAAGTCAAAATGGTGTTCATAGGGCCCTGCCTTGCCAAAAAGGGAGAGGCCGCAAGCGAAGGGGTAAAAGATGAGGTCGCCGCCGTCCTCACCTTTACAGAACTGCGTCACATGCTGATGGAAGCGGGAATCCATCACAAAATGGCGGCGCGCAGCGACTTTGACCCGCCCTGGAGCGGGCCTGGAGGACTTTTCCCTATCAGCCGCGGGCTTTTGCAGGCTGCCGAGATCAAGGAGAACCTCATGGACGGTCAGGTGATTGCCACGGATGGCCGAACCAATTTTGTCGAAGCGATTCAGGCTGTGGAGGCAAACAACCTGAATGTGCACCTTCTCGAAGTGTTGTGCTGTAACGGATGCATCATGGGCGCCGGCATGACAACGAATTCAACCCTGTTCCAGCGCCGGAGCCTGGTCGGGCAATACTTACAACGACACTGGACCTCTTTCCGAAAAGAACAGTGGGACCGCGACATCGCCGAACATTCCGATATTGATCTTTCACGTGAATTCCAGGCATACGATCTACAAACCTCACAGCCTTCCCGCCAGGAAATAACCGCCATTCTGGCCCGTATGGATAAATTCAAACCTGAGGACGAACTGAACTGCGGGGCTTGCGGCTATGATTCCTGCGTTCAGCATGCCATCGCGATCCATAGAAGGCTGGCCGAAACGGAAATGTGCCTCCCCTACACCATTGAAAAACTGCGCAGGACGGTAAAGGAACTTGCAGTTTCGCACCAGCAGCTTGTCAGCACACAGGAAGCTCTCATGCACTCGGAGCGACTCGCGAGTATTGGTCAGCTCGCCGCGGGCGTCGCACACGAGGTCAATAATCCGCTTGGCATC
>JAHFUH010000204.1 GCA_023265215.1 Acidobacteriota bacterium | reverse complement strand
CGAATCACTCCGCACTGGGTAAAAAGGGAATCATAGACTTCGTCCGAACCGGCCAGGGCGCCAGTGTGCGAAGCAGCAGCCTTTGCCCCTTCCAGCGTCCGCCCGGATTTCACTCCTAGGATCGGCTTCTTCTCCGAAATGCGCCGGGCCAGCTGGAGAAACTCTTTCGGGTTCTCCAATGCTTCGAGATAGAGCAGGATGACATCCGTTTCCGGATCATCCGCAAGCGCTTCGAGAACATCGTTTTCGTCAAGATCCGCCTTGTTGCCTATAGAGATGAACTTGGAGAAGCCAATTTTCTCCGCCGCGGCATATTCGAGAGCCGCGACTCCGACGGCGCCGCTCTGGGAGATAAAGGCAATCTTGCCGCCCAGCGGGAAACTGCGGGAGAAGGTCGCGTTCAAGGAAACCGCCGGATCGGTATTGATGACGCCAAAACAATTCGGCCCCACGACCGCTATGCCATACTCTTGAGCAACGGCCTGCAGCTGGTGTTCCAGTTCAACGCCGCTTCCGCCAATTTCTTTGAATCCGGCGCTGATAACGATCGCACCCTTGCATCCCTTGCGGCCTGCGTCTTTCAGGACTTGCGGGACAAACCCGGCCGGAACCAGGACCACGGCAAGATCCACTTCATCGGGGATGTCCATCACAGTCTGATAGGCACGCACGCCAAGGACATTTTTGGCCTTCGTGTTGACCGGATATACACAGCCGTCATAGCCCGCAAAAAGCAAGTTTGAAAAAACAGCGCGGCCAAGGCTCTGCGGTTTAGCCGAAGCTCCGATTACCGCCACGGAACGGGGTGAAAAAATCGCTTTCAGTTGTTCTGCTTTTGCCATAGGAGCATTCCCATCTCATTTCAATGACTAGGAGCCTGTCCGAGTATTAGGAGGGGCCGCGTTCCTGGCTTCGCGCGGGCAGATGCAAGGCGCCGCGACCCCTCCTAATACTCGGACAGGCTCCTAGCGCGTGCGAATAGGGACCTTCCGATATCCACTGCTGTCAAGGCGAAAAATCGCCAGTTCCGGATTCAACGGGTTGACAACGGAAACGATGTAGCAAAGTACACTTGAATCCGAACTCAAAGAAATATCTGCTTCCGAAGGCTCAGCGGGCAGATAGCGGTGAGAGTGAAAAACTCCCACGAACGATTCCTTACGTTCTTGCATCATTTTCATAACCTGCTGAGCTTCAATGGGCGCAATCACGAATCCAAGGTCAAGATTGTGATAAAAATCCCCGAAAGATTCAAATATCCTTTTCCACTCCGCGGTGTTTCTGAGATTTGTGGAACAAGGATAAAAACTCTCCGGGTGACAAATATCCGAGCCGCCAACCAGGCCATAGGCTTTGTGTGGAAGTGCATCCAGACAGATCTTTATCAGGTTATCGGACTTCTCACTGCTGAGGAAAATTTCATGTGCTTCCGAATTATTTTGCATACTTAAAGGCGGATTATCACGGATCTGTATATATAAATCAATGTTGTATCAACGTGCGTGGATGTGGATGTTGACGGCTCTGAATGAGGTGAATGGAATATCAGCAGCAGATTAAATCTGATCGGCAAAAGTAAAAAGCACCACGGATTTCACCGGGTAATTGGGAAATCCGTGGCGTTTTAAAAATGGATCAACTGGGCGGCAGTTTTCCCATTGCCGGCATCGGATCTTTCGGCCTGGCGACCCTTGCGAATTCATATCCCCCCGCCATTATAGGGCTGAGTGTTCCGCCTGCCAGGACCGAGTACCGGAGGCAAAGCCCGCCGAACAGACCCAGCAAAGCTGCAAGCGATGCAACGATTCCCTCCCCGCCGAACAGCTCCAGAAAAAACGGAATGGCCAGGCCGCACGCGATAACACCCAGCCAAAAGGCCGGTGCGACGGCGCCTGCGAGAATACGTTTCGCCGAGAATCTCGATTCGACTGTCCTGTAGGCGTTGTAAAGGAAGACTATCAGGACAAACATCTCAAAAACCAGGATGACGGCGTCAATGACGGTCAGGAGAGCAAGTTGCGTCCCTTCAACTCCCTGGCTTCTGCCGATCAGCATGATTGCCATGATGCCTGTCGAAACGGCGGACACGAAGAACAGGACCGGGAGCAGCGCCGTGTTCCACAGGGCGATGGGCTGGCTGTACCCCAGCAGGAGCCCCGTATAAACCACGGTGGGAAATGCAAAAACGGCTCCGAGAACGCCTATGAGGTGGCGGGCAGACTCATTATCCGCCAGCGGGCCTGCAAACGGCCATATCCACAAGGCTGTTTGTATGGCAGCAAAGATCATGAAAAGAACAATGATAATCGTTCCCCGCGATATCCAGGAGGTCCCCGGTTTCATCCAGACTCTCCATGCATTGGTCGGCCTGCCCAGATCGGCAAGCAGAAACAACGTCCCGATGAGAACACAGGGCAAGCCCAGAAATACTCCAATTTTGGACACGGCCATCCAATCCGGGCCACCGGATAAATCAGCTATGACACCCACCAGGTATGCCCCGCCACCAACGCCTGCGAGAAAAAGGTATGCGGCTATTAACCAGCGCCATTCCACTTGAACCTGGCCTTCCAATTTTACTGAACCCATAAAATTCTCCTATCTGCAATTGTGCCCGTATTCCGGGTACTGTAACGTGAACTACCTCGGGGGCAGATAATAAACTTTAGGCTCGGTGCCGACCTCAGGCCGCAGGACAAAACCGCGTTTTGTCTTGATGAGATAGGATACCTCGCTTTCAGGATCGTCGAGATCGCCGAAAACCCGCGCTTTAGCCGGACACGCCTGATTGCAGGCAGGCTCTCTTCCCTCGGCGCGTCTGTCGATGCAGAAGTCGCATTTCGTGGCCACACCGCAACCGCGTTTCTCTTCCCAGACCTGCATGCAATGCTTCTCATAGTCGCTGACAGGAAGCCCTTCCGGGAAATAGCTCTTATACTCCGGCACCGAATAGCGTGCACCGTAAGGGCATGCCATCATGCAGTATTTGCAGCCGATGCACTTATTCTTGTCTACGCGGACGATTCCCTCATCCGTCTGATATGTGGCGCCCGTGGGACAGACCTTCATGCAATCCGGCTCCGCGCATTGATTGCAGAGCACCGGCAACGCCTGCCGGACAGAATTTGGGTAAACACCCATTTCGCCCCGCAGCACCCGGCTCCAGAATACTCCGGGCGGCGTCCGGTTTGCCTGTTTGCATGCCATCACACAGGAGTAGCAGCCATAACACCTTTTAAGGTCAATGACCATTCCATAACGTGTCATATTCAACTCCAATAAAAATTGTCCATATCATGCGTTCACAGACATCAGGCTTTGTAGATTTTCACGCGAACGCAAATATCCTGGCCTAGCGTCAGAGGATCCGTGTGCGCCGCATCCATCATGACAAGATCGTTGAAAAACGTGCCCTTACCCTTGGCGATCGGCATGTATTCACCCCAGTGGCCGCCAATAGCCGCGATAGCCACATGGTGCGGTTCCATTCCTTCGCTGAGCGAAACCCAGCCTTTGACCCGCTTGCCATCCGTATTTTCCAGCCACACATAGTCGCCGTCTTTGATCCCTTTTTCCTCGGCCGTTTTCTGGTGCATCTGGATGCCGTAGATATTGGGATCTTCCGAGGTTATTTCATCCAGGTACGGGTTTTGCTGAGTCATGGAATTGGTTTGCGTGACCGGGCGCCAGTAAAACGCATTCATGTCATATTCCGGTTTTTCTTTTGAGTGCGTCGGGCAGGGATACCAGTCTGCAAGCGCCTTAAACACAGACCAGTTCAAATCGATATACTTCTTTTGCGGATCGTACTGCTCGCAGAGCTTGCTTATCTGCTCACCGGCATCGATGAAGTATTCGAAATATACCGGCACCCTGGAGGGATTAAACCACTTCCAGTAGACGTCTTCTTTGCGTTTCGGCCATGTGAATACGCCTTTTTTGCGAACATATTCCAGCCCGTGCTCCGGCCCGAAGCGGTCTTTGAGAAGCCGGTCCACGACGTCCGGCCATGTATGTTCAACACTGCCGTCTTCGCAGAGCTTATTTTCCGGACTGAAAGGACCGCCGTAACGCATCACTGTCATGTCGTTCAATGCTTTGAAATATTTCGGGAGTATCCCGAGCCGCTTGCAGATTTCCATCAAGACCACGTTGAAATCCCGCCGCTCGTACATCGGCTCGATCGCCGGCTGCCGGATTGTCCAGCCCCAGTCATCCTCGCCCTGAGGATGGGAGAAAGTAGATGGGAAACTTACTGCGGGAGTGTATCGCTCGAGGTAGCAGGCGTCCGGCAGAACAATATCGGCCACAGCTTCCTCAAACTCCGAAACATACAGCTGGAAGGAAAAGATGAAGTTGAACTTCTTCAGGAAGTTCTCCGTCACGATTTCCGCATTACCCATGGTCATGACGGAGTTGGATCCGAAATTGATCATGACGTCCGGTCTGTAATTAATCTTAAACTGGTCCAGGATCTCGAACCAATGCGGGCTCGTGATTGTGAACGCATTATATATGGAGGTAGGAAACATGTCGTGCAGGTCGAGCCGGGTCGGCTGTTTGGGCACGCGCAATGGGTATGGCACATGGTCATAAACCCACGCCTTGGCAACGAGCAGGCCGTCCTCATCGGGGTACGGAATCTGATAAGGTTTGCCGGTTGGCTTGTACCCGTCGGTGACTTCCGCGCCCAGTCCCATCGCGGCACCGTAGGTATCGGCAGCACCCAGTATATGGTTGATCATATCGATGGAGAGGCAGGTCCATCCGGAATTTACATGGCCTTGGGAACCGCGGAAGAAGTGCGCCGCGATAGGCCGCTTGGGTATTTTTTTCGGACCTTGCTCTGTCTGGATGGTGACCGTGGCGCCGATCTCGGCGCACTCGGCGATTTCCTTGCCTAAGCGTCGTATCGTAGCCGCGGGGATCCAGGTAACTTCTTCCACATATTCCGGGGAATATTTTTTTACGTGTTCCTTGAGCAGCTCGAATGCAGGACGGCATTTCACGCCATCCACTTCGTAGGTTCCCAAAAGGGCCACATCGTGAGCTTGGTCCTCATACTGAACCCTGGTCACCAACGGGTCGTTGTGAACCCTGGGGCATTTGTCCACCAGATCCCACACTTGCGGCTTGTTGGTCGCTTTATCCCGCATGTACCGGCCATCCGAGGGACGAATGAGATAAGGCGCGTTCGTTTTATATTTCAAATATTCGTCGTCCCAGACACCGAGTTCATTCAAGAACACATTCACAAAGCCCAGGGCAAGCGCTCCGTCCGTTCCGACACGGATCGGAACCCATTCATGTGCCTTGGAAGCCTGCGGGCTCTGCATGGGATCGAAAGTAATGGTCCTCGCTCCGCGGGCGCGGGCATCGGCAGCCTGAATGGCATTCTGGACCGCGGTATGTCCGGCGCCGTGGCCTTTGGAGCAGCCGAAATTCAGCGGCAGATTGCAGTGCGCAAAATCGGGGATGATCGACCAGGAAACATGCATGATGCCGTTCATGAAATGCGCGCCGTTGCCGCAGTGCAATCCTCCGCCGGACACCCAGTAATTCGGCGTCCCGAAAGCCTTGTTGAATGCGGTGACTGCATACCGGATCTCGGAAGCCGCCGTGGTTGTAGCCTGGAAATATGCGCCCCGCGAATCCTTCTCCTTGCAGGCTTCCAGTTTCTTGACGATGGTATCGAGCGCCTCTTCCCAGGTAATGCGCACAAATTTCGGGTCGACACCGAGACCTTTCTGTGGATTGGTTCGCTTGAGAGGATAGTTCACCCGGTACGGGTCATAGAGCAGGTGGGTTCCTGCAAGACCCTTGACGCATATCTTGCCGCGCCCCGTTGGGGCTTCCGGGTTCCCCTCAATCTCCGTCACGACACCGTTCTGCCGATGGACCCTGATTCCGCACATGCAATAGCACTGACCGCAACATGTGGGGATCCAGACATCCTCTTGAACTTTGGACGTTATTGTAGCAGCCATCTAACTGTCCTTTCCTTGAATTACAAAACTGAGTTTGAATTGATGCAATGATTGCATGTAGCCATTCGACGCCCCACACGCAGCGCCTGCCTTGCGTGCCGCGATTATAAAGGCGCGGATAATTGGCGTCAATAATGAAAAAATGGATCTGCGGCTCGTTCGAAGCAAAACGGTCTTTCCGGCAGTCTCTTGTTTGCAGTTCTCTTTCCGCCGTAGTAATGTGGTGGATGAGTTCAAACAAAACGTGAGGATGATCCATTGAACAACTTGCCTGAGAAGGCTGATTGGGTGGAAATCGAAAAGCAGCTGGAGCCACAGTACGTGTCTTTCTTTCAGGAATCCATGCGCATGCCGGAGGAGATTGCGCGCGAGATATTTAAGGCTTTCGCCCAAGATCTGAAAGATGCCGCCCAAAGAGAAGGCACCGACCGGTTTCCCGAATCGTTCGGCAAGATTCTCCTGGAACGCGAGCAGAGCGATGAAAAGGTCAGAGATGCGTTCGCTCCCAAAAGAGCCGAAGGAGTTACCGACGATGATATAGCGCTGTGGTGGAACATGCACGACCTGGAACGGCGGATGATTTGCAAAGTCGATGAAATGAACCGGATATTGCTGTTTGATAAGCTTGTACAAAGCAACGGAGCAACTGAGCCGGAAGCGGCGCAGATAGTAGCGAAGCGTTTTCCCGTCTACGGCGACCCGGACCATCTTGTGCTGGGAACCGACGACGACCGGCCTCTGCCGTTTGAGCTGAAATGGCGCATCAACCGCTATATAACGGAAAAGACAACAGCCGATCCGGAAAAATTCCAGGAGGAAGTGGAAGCGTCCACTTCTCTCAATGCGCTCCTGCGCAAAGCCGTGAGGCAGGGCGAACTCTAGCGGGGACGCTACGCTATTTCTTTGCAGGAAAAATAGCGTAGCGTCCCTATTTTTTTCACTTATTGGAAAATTGAATAAATACATCTCTATATCACGCCTGCCGATTTCAGGTCTTCAATGCACCTGCCGTCATATCCAAGAACCTCAGTGAGGACCTCATCCGTGTGCTCTCCAAGAACGGGAGGATGTCTTCGAATGGCCGCTTGGGCTTCGGAATACTTGACTGGAATACCAACCAGTTTTATTTTCCCGGCTTTGGGGTGGTCCACTTCCACCAGCATGTTTCGATGAAGCACTTGAGGATTCTGGAAAACTTCATCCATAGTATTGATGGGAGCGCATGGGATTGCGTCGTCATTCAGCAATTGAACCCACTCGTCGCGCGGCCGCGTTCTTAGTATCGGTGCAAGGATTTCAATGCACTCCTTGCGGTTTTTGACGCGCAGCGGATTCGTCTTGAAACGCGGATCCTCGGCCAAATCCGACCTGCCGATAATTTTGCAGAACCGGACCCACAGCTGATCGTTCCCAACCGCCACGATCACATACTTATCTTTAGTCTCAAATCCCTGATACGGGACGATGGTCTCATGGGCTGTTCCCCACCGTTTGGGGATTGCTCCCGATACAAGATAGGAACTTGCTATATTGACCAGAGCCGAAACCTGAGTTTCCAGCAATGAGAGATCAATGCGCTGCCCTTTTCCGGTCTTTTCGCGCGCATAAAGAGCGGCGCATATGGCTCCCTGCGCCGAAATTCCGGTAGTGACATCGGTAATGGCCACCCCAACTTTAACCGGAGGGCCATCCGGCTCGCCGGTAATGCCCATCAGCCCTCCGAGAGCCGAGACCGCCAGATCGTATCCGGCGCGATTGCTGAATGGGCCATCGGGACCAAATCCTGTTATGGAGCAGTAAATAATCCGCGGATTAATGGCGCACAGGGCTTCGTACCCGATACCCAGACCATCCATTGTGCCGGGAGTAAAATTTTCGAGGACAACATCCGATCTGCGGACCAAATCCTTGATGATATCGATGCCGGCAGGCTTTTTCAGATCAATCGTAATGCTTCGCTTGTTGCGATTCACACAAAGGAAATAGGCGCTCTCGCCAGGTGCTGCAAAAGGCGGCCCCCAGTGCCTCGTCTCATCGCCAATGCCGGGACGTTCGACCTTAATGATATCCGCGCCCAGGTCTCCCAGGATCATGGAACAATAGGGGCCGGCCAAAACCCGGGAGAGATCGAGTACGCGAATACCTTCCAGTAGACCTTTCATAACAATCCGTTCATCTTAAGCACTTGAGCTATCAGCTATCAGCAAAATGCAGTTAGCTGATAGCTGACGGCTGTTTTCAGACTCTTTCAACTATCGTTGCGATGCCCTGTCCGACGCCGATGCACATTGAGACCAGGCCATAGCGCGAACCCCGGCGCTTCATCTCGTGAACCAGTGTCGCGAAAATGCGGGCGCCCGTGGAACCGAGTGGATGCCCGATGGCGATCGCTCCGCCATTGACATTCACCTTGGCCGGATCCTGTCCGAGATCCCTGATGCACGGAATGGATTGGGCAGCGAAGGCTTCGTTCAACTCGACCAGATCGATATCGGCTATTTTCAGGCCGGCCCGCTGCAGCGCTTTGCGTGTCGCCGGGACAGGCCCCAT